>CALAGJ010000121.1 GCA_937892395.1 uncultured Parafilimonas sp. | reverse complement strand
CAGCCGGTTTTTATTAATCAACTAAAATTGGTGTAACTAAATCAGTACTTCTATAGTTCTTTTTTCTGCTACCAAAAATTTGGTTTCAACGCTTATCTATATGGGCATGCTATTTTGTAGAACCAGATAAAACATAAAATCTGGGATTATAATTCTATCATATAAAAAAGGCTCCCTTTATGGAAGCCTTAGTCTGTAGCATATTTCGAAAATTATTTATCGTCTTTTTTAAGATCCCCAAGCAACTCAGATTTGGAAACCACTTTTACTTTGTCTCCTGTTTTTAAATCTTTGCTTACTAAATAATAAGGCCCTGTTATGACCATATCTCCTGCTTTAATCCCAGATTTGATTTCAATAAAATTGATGTCTTGAATATCGGTTGTAACTACATATTTTTTTACTGTATTATCTGCTTGAAGCACATATACCACTTCCTGTAGGTCGGCGGATTCTGTGTCAGTATCTGTACCAGATTCATCATCTGCTTTTGTGCTTTCGTCTTTATCGTTGCTACCCTTGCTGGGTCCGGTTTTGCCGGCATATTTATCGTTACTGTCATCACCTGTATCCCTCGTTGTTACAGCATTGAGTGGTATGGCCAATACGTTGTAGTGTGAAGTAGTTTGAATATCTGCGCTGGCAGACATATTTGGTCGGAAAGGAAAGGGTTTTCCGGGAGCAATTAAATCTGAATAGCTACTGCTCAATAGTCTGATATGCACTTTGTAATTGGTAACAGTAGCACCACCTGTGGCTCCGTTGAGTAAAACAGGGTTGGCTATTTTATATACTGTTCCTTTAAATTTTCTTTTGCTGTATGCATCCACTTCAATGAGTGCAGTATCACCAATTTTTACTTTTTGAATATCATTCTCACCCACATCCACTTGTACTTCTATACTATTGAGATCGGCTATGCGCATCATTTCCGTACCGGCCATTTGAGCTGTGCCAACCACACGCTCCCCTTTTTTTACAGCCAGTAAACTTACCACACCATCCATAGGTGCTACCAGTGTGGCACGACCCACATCCTTGCTGGCACGACTAAGGCTTGCTTGTGCGCTGGCCACATTTGCCTGGTTTGCTCTTATACCATCTTCGGCAGCAGCCAGATTGGATTTGGCGGCAAGATATACTTGCAATGCTTGTTCAAATTCGCTTTGCGATATTACTTTTTGATCTAATAATGTTTTTTGTCTGTTGTAGGCTGCAGTGGCTTGATCTAAGGATGCTTTTAATGCACCTATTTGTGACCGTGCATTTTCTACCTGTGCCTGACTTTGTGATACGGAGGCTACCGCTTGATCCCGCACACTGGCATAGATATCAGCGTATATTCTTGCAAGCACCTGACCTCTTTTTACAGAGTCGCCTTCTGCTACCATCAGGTCCACCACTTCACCGGATATATCCGGACTTACTTTTACTTCTATTTCAGGAAAAATTTTGCCACTGGCAGTTACTACTTCGGTTATGGTTTTGAGTGCTGCTTTTTCAGCAGTTACTTTTATGCCTTCATCTTCACCCAGCACACCATTTTTCTTCAATACAATCAGCACCCCAACTATGGCCAGTAGTGCTACGATGATCCAGATATATTTTTTCTTCATAATTTTTTCTTTCAAATAAATATTGACAAATTTTACAGTTGAATACCACCTCCTTTATAGAATTCCAATACCTTCATTTTAAAAATGTAATCATACTGACTTACTAACTTTTGAATCTTGGTTCTAAACAAATCATTTTGTGCAATAATATATTCTATGGTCTGTAATAAGCCTGCATCATATCTTTTTTTAGACAATTCAAATGCATAAGCAGCAGTAGTTTCGCTACGGCTATCCGCATTTAATTTTTGACTGGCTGCCAATACATCTGAGTAGGCTTTAAATACATTTTGTTGGAGTGTTTGTTTGTTCTGCTCCTGTGTAAGCCGGGCAGATTCTAAGCTAAGTTTACTACGTTCATAATTTGTACGCAATTGTCTGTTGCCAAGTATAGGCACAGAAAGGCTGATGCCAAAGTTTTGTTGTAGGTTGATGTCTGCTATTTGTTTGAAATAGCCTGGTCTTTTAAATCCAACATTAAAGCCCGGCGTTACTGCATAATAGTTGGTACCATTAATGGGTACAATGGCAACTGTGTCAAAAGTATTGGTGGGTGTAGCTCCGGTAAACTCCTGAAATGTGCTGGCATAGTTACTTCCTATTGATCCAAAAAAACTAAAAGTAGGATACATGGCACCACGTGCAGATTTGATAGCATACTCTCCAGATTTGATACGCAAACTATCTGCTAACTGTAGCGGATTATTTTTTAAAGCCTCTTGATACACCAGCTCGGGTACTAATGCTGCCAGAGGTTGTAGAGGAATGAGCTGAGCATCTGGCACAGACACGTCAAAAGGTGCTTGTGCATCTAAATTGAGCGCAGCCCGCATCAGTAGTTTGTTGTTGATCACATTCTGCGTAGCAGTAATGAGGCTACTGCTATCTCTGGCTGCTTGTGCTTCTAATTGTGCAGCATTCAATTCAGGAAGGGCTCCTGCATTTACTAATTTTCGGGTATTGGAAAGTTGAGCGGCCGTTTGCTCCACTTGCACCCTGGCCAAATTTTCTTGTTCTATACTTAATACCAATTGTAGATAATAACCTGCTACTAAAAGGGCTACATCATTCTTTGCCCTGTCCACACCGGCACGATCTGCTTGCTCATTGAGGCGGGCACTTTCAATATTATTTTTTATACTAAAAAAATTAAATATTGGTACATTGGTTTGTAAATTTAAACCTTGAAAAAAAACTTTTTGAGTTACAAACTGATTGCTTGTAGGGTCAATAGATCTACCAAAATTGTATCCCAAATTCGTATTAAAATTAAGGGATGGTAATTTGGCAGCTTCTGATTGAAGTGTTTGCAGCTTTGCAAGCCGAGCTTGCACATCGGCCTGTTTTACAGTTATATTATTTGCAACTGCATAGTCAACACAGGTTTTCAAATCCCATCTTTCCTGTGCCATAGCCTGCGTAAATGCAAGGCAGATAAAAAAACATACGCTAAATAGTCTCATGATAATGTGTAACTGTCCAAATGTATAAGAATGATATTTTCTCTGTACCAAATTTTTCGATAAGAGGAATTAATTGTAGATATGAGGTAAGAAAAGAATGATTGTGTAATGAATGAATCAAACATTTTTACAATATGGAATGTATTTCCAGCAAAAGATATTTACAATATCAGCCATCAATAAAAGAAACTTTTATAGTCATAATAGTATTTTACCCCTACGGGGAATGATAGAAATAGAGGAACCATATCTTACAACAAGCTAACCTACGACACAATGATAAAATGCTGCCATGATTATTTACTTAACATTGCATGAAATATTTAAGGGTGAGTGCAATTGCAAATAAAATAGTGTTAGTAACGGGTGGTGCCTCCGGCATTGGAAAATTAATGGGTGAATATTGTCTGCGGCAAAATGCAAAAACACTCATTATTTGGGATATTGATGGAGATAAATTAAAGCAAGTAGAGGAAAATTTTCTTGCGTTGGGTTTTTCCATTGAAGCCACACAAATCAACTTAACTGATACTGCGGCTATTCAGCAGGCAGCAGAAGCAATCCTATTAAAACATGGAGTGGTTGATATATTATTTAATAATGCTGGTATCATTACATCTAATCAATTTTTTTACAATATGGATCATACGGAAATAGATCGTACCATGCAGGTAAACACTGTGGCGCACCTACATGTTACTCGGTCTTTTCTACCGGCTATGATTCAACAGAAAAGTGGACATATCATCAATATTTCCTCAGCCGCAGGTTTTATTCCAAACCCGAGACTGTCTGTGTACTGTGCCAGCAAGCATGCCATCAGCGGGTGGAGTGAAAGCCTAAGGTTAGAATTAGAAAGTATGAATGGTGATTTTCATGTTACAACTGTTACACCTGCATATATTGATACAGGTATGTTTGCAGGAGTACGTTCACCGCTTATACCCATTGCAAAACCAGAAGTAGCTGCAAGGAGCATCATCAAAGGAGTTTTGAAAAATAAAGTATATGTGCGGATACCGGGCATTGTATATATAGCACCGTTTTTTAAGGGAATTTTGCCAGTGAGGTGGGCAGATTTTTTGGTTGGAAAAGTTTTTGGATTTGCAAAAAGCATGGATGAATTTAAAGGTAGAAATACAAAATGACAAAGCAAGAACTTCGAAAAAAATTTCTGCCTGAACGAAGAGCGATAGTGGGCAGCCAACAAGTGAAATGGGATGATCTGCTGCTGATACAAATGCAGCAATTGGATATTAGCTTTGTATCATCACTATTGACTTATTTTCCAATGTCTGCTAACAAAGAACCCAATACGATAGCATGTACAAACTATATGAGGTGGATGCTACCTGAGCTTACTATTGCATATCCGGTTTGCAATTTTGAAGACAATTCTATGGAGGCAATTATCATTAATGAATCAACAACTTATAGTGCCGGGCAATATGGTATCATGCAACCAAATGAGGGAGTAATACTTGATCCACACACTATTGATTTGGTGCTTGTGCCACTTATAGTCTGTGATAAAAAGGGTTACCGTGTGGGATATGGAAAAGGCTTTTATGATCGGTATCTTACACAGTGTAAAAAAAATATTCAAACCTGGGGATTTAGTTATTTTGAACCGGTGGACAGTATTGATGACACCCATCCATTTGATATAGCTTTAACGCATTGTATAACACCATACAATATTTATGAATTTTAATACAATTGTTTATAAATCATTTCGCATTTTGCTCTTTCCCATATCGGTGGTGTATGGGGCTGTAGTGGTTATAAGAAACTGGTTATATGATAAAAATATTTTGACATCCGCCAGCTTCAACTTTCCCTTAATCTGCATAGGAAATATTGCCGCAGGCGGCACAGGAAAAAGTCCTATGGTAGAATATATTCTTACCCTGCTGCACCAGCAATATAAAGTGGCCACTGTAAGCCGTGGATATAAAAGAAAAACAAAAGGATATGTGCTGGCTGATGAAAAAACGACCGCCTTAGACATTGGGGACGAGCCCATGCAATTTCATATTAAATATCCTGAAGTGCCCGTGGCGGTGGGCGAAGAGAGATTGGTGGCCATACCACAACTGCTACACGACCACCCGAATTTGGATGTCATTATTTTAGATGATGCATTTCAACATAGAAGTATTAAACCCGGCATGAATATCATTCTTACTGAGTATAATGATTTATATGTGCATGATTATTTTTTGCCTACCGGCGATTTAAGGGATAACCGAGCTGCTGCAAAAAGAGCTGATATTATTATTGTAACAAAATGCCCACAAAACCTTGGTGTACAAGAAGCAGAGAAAATTAAAAATCAGCTGCATATTTTGGAGCATCAGCAATTGTTTTTTTGCAGTATGCATTATGGCATACCATATCATATTACCCGTCAAACAACTTACCCATTGCAACAGCAGGAAGAGATATTATTGGTATGTGGCATTGCCAATCCAAAGCCGCTCAAACATTACCTGCAAGAGCAGGTGCACACCTACTATCAAAAAACATATTCGGACCATCATATTTTTTTGATTGATGATTTGGAGGATATTAAAAAAAGGCTATCCCAAATGCAGGCTTCAGAAAAAAGAATTATTACAACAGAAAAAGACAGGGTAAGATTATTAAAATTTAATGAAGCATTGAATGAGCTTCCAATATATGTGCTACCGGTAAATCATGAGTTTTTATTTGGCGCATCTCTGGCATTTGATACATCCATTATTCAATTTATAGCTCAATACAAAAAAACGAATGAGTAGGAAGAAAAAACATACGCATAGTATAAAAAAAAGCATCAATTATACAGGCACATTAGATATAGCCCGCAGTGGCATTGGATATGTAGTAATAGCCGGAGCCGGCAATGATGTATTGGTAAGACCCGGCAGTTTTGCCAATGCGCTACATGGGGATACAGTGCAAGTAAAAATCATAAAAGAAAATCAAACCAGTGGCAAAAGAGAAGGCCGCATTATTAAAGTAATAAGTAGAAGACAAACACAGTTTACAGGAGTAGTTCACTTAAGTACAAATTATGCATTTTTTATTCCTGATACAGATAGACCAATGCCTGATTTTTATATTCCATTAGAAAATTTGAATGGTGCAAAAAATAAAGACCATGTGGTGGCACTGTTAGAAAAATGGGGTAGTGATGAACGCAAGCCGATTGGCAAAATTCAATCCATCTTAGAAGCAGGAAATGAAAATGACGTGGCCATGAAAAGCATCATTGCCGAAAATGGTTTTCCGCTTCAATTTCCGGAAGATGTACTACAAGCTGCATCAAAACTTTCTGATAAACTCCCACAAAAAGAAATTAAAAAAAGAAAGGATTGTAGGGAAATATTTACAATAACTATTGATCCCGTAGATGCAAAAGATTTTGACGATGCCCTTTCGTTTCGAATACTACCAAATGGTTTATATGAAATTGGTGTACACATAGCAGATGTCAGTTACTATATAGAGCAAGGCTCTATACTGGATGCGGAATCTTATAAAAGAGCAACATCTGTATATCTGCCAGATCGTGTAAATCCAATGCTGCCGGAGCGTATCAGCAATGAATTGTGTAGCCTAAGACCGCATGAAGATAAATTTACTTTTTCAGCTATTTTTCAGATTAATGCAAAAGGGGATATTAAGCAGTACTGGCTTGGACGAACAGTAATACATAGCAACAGAAGATTTACCTATGAAGAAGTGCAGGAAATAATTGAGCAGAAAAAAGGAGAGCATTATGAGGAAATACATATCCTAAACAACATTGCAAAAAAACTTCGTAAACAAAGATTTCAACAAGGGGCTATCAACTTCAGTAGTCAGGAAGTTCGGTTTGTGCTGGATAGCGATGCTAAGCCAATAGGCATTACCATTAAGGAAAGCAAAGAAGCACATCAACTTATAGAAGAATGGATGCTTTTGGCTAACAAAACTGTGGCCGCTTATGTAGGAAAGATATTAGTAAACAAAAAGCAATTGCCATTTCCATATCGCGTTCACGATTCCCCAGATTTAGAAAAGCTAAAACCTTTTGTGGAATATAGTAAAAGGTATGGACATAAATTTGATATGAGTAGCCCTGAAAAAATTGCACATAGTTTTAATAAATTATTGAAAGATGCCAATGGCAAACCAGAGCAGCATGTACTGGAGCAATTGGGCATTCGCACCATGGCAAAAGCAGTATATAGTATGGACAATATTGGACACTATGGACTTGCATTTGAAAACTATTGCCATTTTACATCGCCAATACGAAGGTATCCGGATGTAATGGTACACCGCATTCTAGCAGAATGTCTGGTAGATAAACCTACCGTTGATAAAGCAATGGAAGAAAAATGCAAACACTGTAGTGAAAGAGAAAGAGCAGCAATGGATGCGGAGCGTGCATCTCAAAAATACAAGCAAGTAGAATATATGAAACCACATGTGGGAAATGTATTTGAAGCGGTAATCAGTGGTGTGTCTCAGTATGGTTTTTGGGCTGAAACAGTTGCCCACAAATGTGAAGGAATGGTAAGCATGTATAGCCTACAGGACTATGATGATTTCAGACATATTGAATCAGATTATTGCTTAGCGGGGCGCAGAAGTGGCAGGGTATTTAGAATGGGAGATAAAGTATTTATAAAAGTACTTTCAGCAAATATGGAAAAAAGATTATTGGATTATGAATGGGTCATGAATGAAGCCGGAGGCACTCCTGGTAAGATTAAGAAAAATACAAAGCCAGGAAAAGAAAAAAGAAGAAAGTAGTTTAAAAAAAAGGCGGTCAAAAAATGACCGCCTTTAAAATTTTGCTCATGCAGTATGCTACTAAGGGCAAATTAAAGCATCAACAACAGATTGATAAGCAGCATCAGCAGCGGCATCTGTACAATCTAATCCAATTAAATCTTCTAATGATGATCTGTAAGCATTACAATTAGCTGTACTAGGATCATTGGCGTAAGCTAAACCAGCATCACTCGAAGCCTTGATTGAAGCTACGCAATCTTCGGCTTCTTTTACAGAATCTTTCTTACAAGATACACTTGCAAGTACAATGGTTGCAACTAAGGCAACGGGAAGAAGTAATTTTCTAATATTTTTATATTAGATGAACAATGTAAGGCATTTAGATAAGATATACTCAAATTTTACAATTCATTAAATTAAAATTCTTAATCATATTTTCCAAATAGTTCACTGATACTCTTGTTTGCAAAAGTTAAACAATTCATCTTCCATAAAACACAAATTGAAAAACTTCATTGCAAAACTTTCATCTTTTCCTTTGAAAGACAACTGCACAAGTTGGGTTAAATATCCAGGCTTGAGCAGAAAAAAGAGCGTCCTTAACTTTAAGGACGCTCTTTGAATTAAATTTATGCGAAGCAAAATTAATTGATGATACGCTTCATCGTTAGGGTTTGTAAAATTTGCTTTTGCTTTTCAATTTCTGTTTGTTGATCTGTCTGGCCTTTTACATTTTGAGCAAGTTCATCTTGAAGCCTTGCAATCTTTTTTTCCAAATCAGCTTTATCATTCATCATATCCTGAAGACGGCGTTCAGCTTTTTTCACTGATTCTTCCTGACTTTTAATTTGCAATTCCAAATCATAGGCTTCGGTAGTTTTGAGAAAATTATCTAAAACAATTTTTCCATTGTTGATTAAATCAGGCTCTGTATCGGCTCCAACAAAGTTTTCATAGCCCTTTGAAATAAACATAGTTACAGTTGATTTATCTCTTTCCTTTCTGCTTTTTTCAGCAATTTTAAAATATAAATCATATTGACCAGGACCTAACTCTGATAAAGAGACTCCTTTAAACACTACATAATCTTTATTCTTATCCTGCTTGTATCCCTTGGTTTTCATGAAATCTACGATTGCATCTTTAACCGTGTTATCTGAAAAAGGTAATTCAGAAAGTAAAGCCGGCTTTTTTATTTTATTGTAGTCTGCTTGAGTATAAATAGCCTGACTACCAGCGGAAAAAAGGAATAAACAGAAAAAAGGAATAAGTAGAAATCTTGTTTTCATCTTTAAATGTTTTGTTTTCAAAATTAATAATTTGCAAGTCATTTTGCAAATACCTTACCAATTAGATGAAAACATTTAAATGACAACCACAACGCAATTAAAATCACAAATTCAATAGAAATTTAATTTTCCTGCTTGCTTAGCATATCTTTTTTTAAAGCACCCCACACATCATCAAATGCTTCATGATTATTCTCCTTCCATTTCTGCAAACGCTGGCGCATTTTTTCAAGTCGCTCTGCTCTTGCCTCTTCATAAAATATTTTGATAAATTCTTTGTCTTGATCAAATGCAGCTTGGTTATAGATTTCTTTTAGCTCTTTTTCCTTTTTTGTATTAAACAGTATCATATCTTTTTCTAACCACTCCTGTTGTTGTATTCTTTCCTCATAACTGCCATCAGGCAGTAAAGACTTAGCAATTACTGGCATTAATTCTATCAACACAAGAATGATGACCAACAAATAGTATCTAAACTTTGCGGCATCATTTTTATCAATGAGGTGGTGGAGCGCTTCTATCCTTGTTAAAAACCCATCATTCATCAAAGTATTAAAATCTGAAAGTCCTTTACTCTTTATTGCATCAATATTGCTGAGGCTACTATCAATGGCATGTATTCTCGGATTGAATGACGCTTTCAACGCTTCATAAGCTTCGTCAGTTTTAAGATATTCCTGTTCCTTTGCTCTTGCTATTGTTTCATATCCCCTTTTGCCACTGCCTCCACTACCATCAGTTTCCTGTATATATGCCAAACGCTGAGCTGCAACTTCATCATATTTTTTTTGTAAGGTATTTGCAATTTGACTTTTCTCCTGCTGTAGTAGTGTGGTTTGGGAAAAATAAAGACTATCTAATTCAAGTTTTTTTTGCATTTTTCTTTGTTCATTGTCCAAAGAAATTTGTACATGTATTTCCTTGTCAAACAAATAGAGCAAAGCAGGCTGGGCCATAAAAGTGCCGATCGTAAGCGCCAGTGCCATACGAAATAAAAATGGGGCTGCCTTTTTTTTATTAGATGCTGTTATGCCTTTTATGAGTGCCCTATCAATACCCAAAATGAGCAGACCCATGAATATGCCCAATGCCGCAGCTAAAGGTAAACTTTGTACGACCGTATAAAAAAAATAGCTCCACGCCAAGGTAGCAAAAAGCCATGTGCCAAGTACAGCCATACCTGTGATGGCATACCTATTACTATCAATTTTGCAATCTTTTATAAGATCCTTTTCAGCAGTGGATAGCCACCATAAAAATTGTTTGAAACTACTGTGTGTTTCCGTTTCCCGCTGTGCCATATCATGCGCTTTATTGTCCATTTTATTAAATTGTATGGGTAAAAAATGTGGCGGTTGGAAACTTTTGCAAAAGAAAACGAAATCAATTTTTGAAAATTGCATTTCTGAATTTTCCTCCTCAATTTTAACAATAGAAAGTTTATATATACCGAAATTGTTTAAAATAGTACAATATTTAGAACTTATACCCATGTTAAGCTATCGTTTACTACATTTGTGGCTTAATTTTTTAAATGGATTACAATACATCTAGGAACCACCTTAGCATGAGGGAGTATGGAAGACATGTGCAAAGAATGGTGGAATATCTGCTAACAATAGAAGATTCAAAAAAAAGACAAGATCAGGCTCAGACCGTCATAGAATTGATGGGTACACTAAATCCTCATTTGAGAAATGTGGAAGATTTCAGGCATAAACTATGGGATCATTTATTTTTTATCAGCGATTTTAAATTGGAAGTTGAGAGTCCATATCCAATACCAAAGAAAGAAACGTATAAACAAAAACCAGATCCTCTACCCTACCCTAAAAGATATCCAAAATACTCGCATTTAGGAAAAAATGTGGAGCTGATTATTAACAAAGCATTGCTGGAGGAAAATGTTGAAAAAAGGGAAGGTTATGCCAATACAATTGCCTACTACATGAAATTGAGTTATAGCAACTGGCATAAAGAATTGGTTCAAGATGACTCCATACAAGCAGAGTTAGACAATATTACTAATGGCCAGCTTAGCTTTAGCAATACGCCCTATGTAAAGCATCGCAATACATACGAATCTGACGAGTACACTACACCTGGAAGATCAAGAAAACGGGTATCTTATTCCGCAGGAAATAATAGAAACAGAAGCAACGGAAGCAGTAGTAACAACAACCGTAATGGTGGTGGAAGTGGAGGTTATAGAAATGCTAATGGAGGCGGAGGTATGGGTCGTAGTAATAATCCAAACGGTAGTAATAACAACAACAGGAATAGAAATTCAGGATACAAGAAAAGATATTAATAAAGTCAATACTTAGTATACCGGCTCAATAGCCGATTTTTTGGGCTATTATAGTAGTTATATTTTATTGAAAAATATACTGCTAATGCCAATATTTAATACCCCAATACTTTCTGCATTTTAGGCGCAAGTAAAGCTGCCCATCGCTCATAATCTAAACCACTAGGATGCAGGCTATCAGCTGCCAGCAATGATTTGTTGTATCGAGCTTCTTGTGTAAGTGCAGTAATATATGTGTATGAAATGCCCAAAGAATCTGTTACCCTTTTATTGATAGTATTAAATGCATCTAATGCATTGCGTATAGCAACTGTATCACTGTATCTGTAAGCAAATGGTGTAACACTATAATCGGGAATGCTCAATACAAAAACATGATCCCTCTTGTAACCACTAAGCTCAATTGCTTTTGTAATACACAGTATAAAATCTGCATGATACGCTCCTGTGTCCCTACCCTGATATTGATCATTGACACCAATCAGCAAACTCACAATATCAAAGGGGCCCTTTGGATTAATCAAATCAATATTTCGCAATAACTCCGTAGTGGGCCAGCCTGTTCCTGCTATATAAGCTGTGTTTACAATGGGTATATTTTGCGCAAGCAATAATGATGTAGTTTGGGCAGGAAATCGCTCTTTTTCCAAAACACTTTGACCAATAGTATAAGAATCCCCAAGTGCCAAATATCTAAGTGCTTGAGTTGGGATGGAATCTCCTACTGGTGGTGCCGTGTCCTTTTCCTTACAAGATATTTGTTGAAAAGACAATATTCCGAGTAGAAGAAATAAAAGCATAAAAACTCGCATCATCCAAATACGTATAAATATTGTTTTTTGTTTGATTTTTTAGAAATTTTATTAAAAGAAATTTTTCGCCCTTCGGGCAATGATCAACAGATATGAAAACGATACATGGATGATAAAGACATCTCATTTTGACGTTGTCAATTTTTTACCCAGCCACCAAGCCCAGAAAATCAAAAGTGGGTGTATAAGGATTAAGCGTATCCATGCTATAAATGGTGTAATTGTAAAATTTCCGATACTCAAATTTCCTGCTTGTATGAAGTAAATGTGACTGGGTATGAAAGCCAGAAGCATAAGGATAGCTAACCAAGATGATAGTTTTGCCGTATTATGGTATATCATTAATACAGCAATTATTACCTCAGCAAAACCCGCCACCACGTTTATAGGCACAGCATATTCACTTAAATACGATGGTATAAGTGGATAATAGATTTGCGGTTGTGCAAAATGATTGATACCTGCTACTAAATAAAATGCAATAAATAAATATTTGAGTATATTAGTTTTAGTCATGATCAGTTAACAGGAATTAATGGAATATGTTTTAGATATTGAACGTAGGGTAAATTTTTTTTCATACACAAATTTCTTCAATCAATTTTCTATACCAACACTTCCATTTATTTATTGCAAAGGATATAGTTGTAATCATTGATGCATTAAAACATAAGTCCATTAGCTTATAACTGAACAAAACCATTTAAAAAAAACTTAGCAATGAGATAACACTTACTTTCACGGCCCCTAAAATCGGAGTAAAAAGTCGGTTATTAAATGGGGAGTGTATTATGAAAGCAATCATCCCAGTGGCTGGTGCAGGTACCAAACTGCGGCCACATACATATACCCAGCCCAAAGCGCTGATTCCTATTGCAGGAAAAACAATATTGAATTTTATTGTTGACCCACTTGTACGAGCAGGCATAGATGAATACATCTTTATCGTGGGCTATTTGGGAGATAAAATACAAGAATATGTACAACAGGAATATCCTGATTTGATTACACATTTTGTATATCAGAATGAAAGACATGGCACCGGACACGCCATGGAACTCACTACAACAATTGTAGGAGATGATGAAGTGATCATCATTTTGGGAGACACCATCTGTGATTATGATGTACAGGAAATTATACATCATGAGCACAGCATGTTGGGCATTAAAAAAGTGGATGACCCACGAAGTTTTGGTGTGGCAGAATTGGATGAAGAAGGCTACATTACTCATGTTGTAGAAAAACCCGCTATTCCAAAAAGCAATATGGCATTGGTAGGTATATATAAAATAAAAGAAACCACATTCTTATTTGAATGTCTGCATCATATTTTTGAAAACAATATCATGAGTCATGGCGAATTTCATTTAACCGATGCTTTAGACTGTATGATAAAACGTGGTGCCAGATTCAAATCTTTCAAAGTAAAAACATGGTTTGATTGTGGCAAAAAAGAAACCTTACTAGAAAGTAATGCTACACTACTCAAGCAGCATGGCGGCTCTATTCATGCCGAAATACAGCAAGAGAATACCATCATTATTCCTCCGGTAAGCATTGCCGCAGGCACTATATTAAAAGATTCCATTATAGGGCCACATGTTTCCATTGGACCCAATACCAGGGTGGAATATTCAATTGTAAGGGACAGTATTATAGGCAGCTACACTAACCTGCATGAAGTGGTTTTAGATAACTCACTCATAGGTAGTGATGCCAGTGTAACAGGCCTTAGCCGTCAACTCAATATTGGTGATAATACAGAAATAGATTTTGGATAGCCATTTCCTATTTGGCATTACACAATCACCCAATTCACCTTTCTTGCTAGTAAATATTTTAAGATAAAGTCGAAGCATCCCGGCTCATTGCCAACCAACTCCGGCGGGAAAACTCCATACTTTTTAAAAAGGTTTTCAGCAAGCATATTTACGGTGGCGGTAGCTGTAAACCCGGTGGTACGACTCATAGAAGAAAAACCCGTATTGGCATCATATAAATCCAACATAGAAGCAGATACTGTATGTGGCATGCCATTTTTTGTACCTTGTAATATTACTTTCATAATGGTTATTTCAGGCTCATCTGCACCCAGCTTCCACTCATTGAAAAGTATGCGGCTGGTAAAGTCAATCGGTTTTATACTATTGCCGTTTACATCAATAGCGCTTTCACTAAAAAAGCCTGCCTCTTTTAATGCAATAATCAAATCAACATGACCCGGATAGCGAAGCGTTTTTTCTTTCTGATTGCGAATATGTGGCATGGTATATAAGAGCGAACGCAGGCCATCTGTATTGAACGCCTCAAGTGTGCCCAGTTCCTCAAAATGCATCCATTCTCTTTCTGTTAATGCAGGTTTTACAACAATACGGCCTTGCTCAAATATTCTAGCGGGTCGGGTATATTCTTCTATAACATCCACTGGAGAAAACGGGGCTTTGTATTCAAATGGTTTTTTTCTGATAGCTGGTAATCCCCCTACGTATATTTCAAATGAATCTATATCCATTTGTTTGTTGTAATATCCAATTATATAGTTACTCATACCTGGTGCCACACCACAGTCAGTTATGACAGTAACCTGTTTTTCTTTTGCCAATGCATCTAATGCCAGTGCATCCTCCGGAAAGAAGGAAATATCTACCGTGTTTTTTCCGGCCTTTATAACGGCTTCTAAAGCATTGTAACCCATAAAGCCCGGCACAGCCAGTACAATATAATCATAAGGCGCCAGAAGAGTTGTATAAGCAGCATAATCCCCGAGGTTGGCCTGCTTACATATTATCTGATTATTCTTAGAATGAAGCAGTTCTAAATTTTTTTCGCTAAGGTCAAAGGAAGTTACCGTGTGATTGGTTGCTAAATCTAGTGCCATAGTGCGGCCTACCATGCCTGCACCCAAAATTGCTATATTCATAATGTGCTTAATTTGCAGCAAATATGTATCACAGGAACTAAATAAAAAATTTGTGTTGATACGATTACATGTTTAATGCATACATTTTTAGAAACATTTATTGAAAATATAAAGGCAACCGGACCTATAGAGTATGTGGCTGTGCTTGCCGGCATAGTTAGTGTATGGTATAGTAGAAAGGAAAATATTTTAGTATATCCTATAGGGCTAATTAATACGGTGGCTTATATCATATTATCTGCTCAGGCCCATTTGCCGGGTGAGGTTTTTGTAAATCTCTACTATACAATACTCAGCATCATAGGCTGGATAAAATGGCTGCAAAAAGACAATGAAAACAGATATGTACTGCATATCACTACATCCACAAAAAAAGAATGGATGATGCATGTATTATTTTTTGGAGTATGCTTTGTCATACTATTTGGTACAATCAGCTTTTTGAAAATATATTTTGCTCCTGGCGCCATTCCACTGCAGGATGCAGCCGCAGGTGCAGCAGCATTTACCGGAATGTGGCTAATGGTCAAAAAGAAATTAGAGAGTTGGTGGTGGTGGATAGCTACAAATATGATCTGTATGCCGCTTTATCTTGTAAAGGGGTATGCGCTTACTTCTGTATATTATTTTATACTGCTTATCATGGCTATTAGTGGATTGATGGCTTGGAAGAAAACATTAGCCGAAGGCAAAAAATAAAAAAACAATCAGCTTCATGCAGCATTTATCATCCGGATTTATACCTAAAAATGATAAAAATATATGCTTAAAAAAATTGTAATTATTGGACCGGAATCAACGGGCAAAAGTAGTTTATGCCAAGCCTTGTCAGCACATTTTAATTGCTACAACTGTCCGGAGTATGCCAGAAAATACCTCAATGAAAATGGCACTCAATATGAGTACACCGATTTAGAAAAAATTGCAAAAGGACAGCTTGAATTGGAAGATCATTTTACAGCATTATCTCATAATAAACCTTTTTTATTTATTGATACCGATATGTATGTAATGAGAGTGTGGTATGAATTTGTATTTGGCAGATTGCCACCATTTATTTTAAATGAAATAGGTCATAGGCAGTATGATTTGTATCTGCTATGCAAACCAGATTTACCCTGGACCTATGACAATATGCGGGAATATCCTGATGAAAAAACAAGAGTACTATTATTTGAAAAATATCATGCTTTGATGCAGAGCCAGCATACACCCTTTTATGTTATTGATGGCATTGGAAACAAACGTACTGAGCATGCCATAGAAAGGATTTACTCACTGCTGTAGCAATGCTTCCCAATACTCAGCTGCCCTGCGGGTATGCGGAATAACAATAGTACCGCCCACAATATTTGCCACTGCAAATAATTCATAAAGTTCTGCTGTACTCACACCTTCCTCATAACACTTGCCCAAATGGTATTTGATACAATCATCGCAACGCAGCACCATACTGGCCACTAAGCCCAGTAGTTCTTTTGTTTTGGTATTTAATGCGCCGCTTTCATAAGTATTGGTATCTAAGTTCCAAAGCCGCTTCATGACCAAGTTGTTTTTACTTAGTATCACTTCATTCATTCGGCTGCGATAGTCATTAAATTCATCTATTATTTCGCTCATAATTTTTTTGACAAAGAAAGGATAAATGCTTTACTGTTTTGCCTCAAATATTCAGCTAAGGAATGATTATAAGGCAGTGTTTAAAAAATCTATGAATGGCGTTAATGCTTGAAAAGTTTGGATGGTATTTGTAAGCAATTTTTTTGAAGTTAGCTCAGAAGTATCCAACTCTTTTGTAGCTATCCAACTAGTATGCTTGAGGTATTCAATAGCAGGATTATTTGCATCATATCCTTTTGGTGGTCTTGATAAGGTATAAGCTTTATCCTTTGCTATACTACCGTATTCTTTTATAAAAGTGGGAGCAGTTATGATGTTGTTCCAATCTGTAAAACAATAATCTATTTCTTGTCTTATTTTTTGTGTAATATCGGCAGGAGGCTGATACACACCACCTCCAAGAAAAGCAGATGCTGGTTCACAATGAAAATAATAGCCTGCACCCATGCCCTTTCTGCCACCCTTATTTATGCTGGCGCCAAAGTTTGTTTTGTAAGGAGATTTATCCTTACTAAATCTTACATCTCTGTTAATTCGAAATAGGCAATCTTTTGCTGCAAGCCCTGCAATGGAAGTATCTGTTTTCCCTAATTCATCAATAACTAACTGAATAAATGCAACAAAATTTTGCTTAGCTGCCTCGTAGGTTTTTTTATGGTCTTGAAACCATTCCCGATAATTGTTTGCTTTAAGATTTGCCAAAAAAGCAAGTGTTGATTTTTCTATCATCTGTCAAATATTCTACAGTGTAAAACTACATAAATGAGCAGAAGCAAAGATTTGTTTTTTGTCTCATTTCAAAATTTTCATGAAAGGTATTTAGACTATTTCATTTTTTGAGGTGCTATGTTTTATTGTTCACATTAGTCAACTCATATAGATGGAACTATTTGCATTTAAATCAAGTAAGTCCTCTTGTAGGACTCATTCGCTAAAATAATACGAGTACAGATTGGTTTAAAATAAATCTATCAGTGCTCCACTCTCTATTTGCATTACAATTACAATTTTGATATGCAAAAATTGACTGAATAGGAATCCGGATTTAGTCATTTGCCATTGATACTATTTATTGCATCCCCAAAGGGGCTTCAAAAAATACTTGTTACTTTCTACCCATATTTTGTCCTCCAATGGGGCTAAAGAAAATAACTCATGGGATGTATAATTATTTATAGCACTTCAATAGTAAATTAGCCTGTTTTATTAAAGTACATATACATGCGAAAGTGACTATCATATTGTAATCAACTGTTTAGCAAATCTTCGTCATTGCCCGTAGGGCTATTCAAACAAATACTCAATTAAATCTAATTTAATTTCTTTCCAGGCGTTTGTCTGCCGCCTTGATATAAAATAAGTTTTTCAATATTTCCATTTACATCCTTGATAAATTCCACTTCTGCTTCTACTGCTTTCAGAAAAAAGTAATTTTCTTTTTGTGCAAATAATTCAAATGGTTGTTGGCCTGTAGCTTGTGCGATTAGCTTACCGTTTTCTACTGTTATTACAATTTGAAATTGTGGTACAATTTCATAAGTGCCGATATATTTTTTTAATAATTCTTCAGGCAATGTTATTTCAGTTTTCCCTTCGGGTAATGTATATGGCTGATCGTTTAATATGGCCAATATAGAGTTGGTAATTTCTTCTAATTTTGGATTGCCCACATTGTTTAACAATATGATGCAAGTATTATCAGCTTCTATCCTTGCAAAGTTTGCATTAAAACCAAATATGCCCCCTCCATGCGTCACTATTCTTTTGTTATATATGGTATCAATATGCCATCCAAAACCATATTTATTTTTATAGGGAGTAAATGCTTTTTCAAGACTATTTCTGGTAATGATTTTATTCTGAATCAGTGCATTGTGCCAGAGTAGCATGTCTGCAGCTGTAGTGTATATAGCGCCTGCGGCATAAGACACAGATGAATCCACGAGGCCGGATGCAGTGCCGGTTTTGTCATTGATTAAGAAATATCCTGTTGCTTTATTTTCATCTTGTAGCTGCGCAAAATCAAAACCAGAATGGGTCATTTTCAATGGTTTAAAAATCATATCTGTAACTACATCATAGTAATTTTTTTTGGTTACTTCTTCAATTATATACCCCAGCAGCATATAACCAGAATTGCTATATGCATAATTTGTACCTGGTGCAAACTCAAGGGCTTTGTCTTTAAAAAGAGATATGATTTGTTGACGGGTAGCAGGTTTTACAGCTGCTGTATTCATAAAATTTGCATCATTGGTATAGTTGTAAATACCTGATGAGTGTGTGAGCAAATTAAAAATATTGATTTGATTTCCGTTGGGAAAATCGGGAAAATATTTTGAAAGTTTATCTGTCAATTGGAGTTGGTGTTTCTCTTCCAATTTTAAGATAACAGCTGCTGTAAATTGTTTGGTAATAGAACCAATTTGATAGATGGTATGTGCATCATTTCGTTCCAGATTTGCGATATTTTTAAACCCAAATCCTTCATTAAAAATTACAGCTCCTTGATGTGATATCAATGCTGTACCATTGAATGCATTTAGCTTATTGTATGCAAGCAGGAGTGCTGAAATTTTTTCAGTTTTGGACTGGGCATCTACAGAACATACAATTGTGCAAAGTAGTAGGATACAAAATATTTTTCTCTTTGTATGCATGTATGGCAATTTTAAAATGTATATATCAAACCAATTTTTATTGTTCGGGAATTAGTACAAACATAGAGAGTTCTGATTATAAAGGATATCCTAAAAGTATAAATATTATTAGCACATTATTAAAGGAAAATTAGTTGTGATTTGCTTTCAAACTTTTGATTCAAGTTCTTTGCATACAGTCAACATTTATACGTATAGCCATAAGCCCCCTGCAATAATCCTTTTTACATCCATAAAGACATATAAAATTAAACGAATCGGGGGCTTTTGGCTATACGTTGTTCAGCAACACCGGGTAACATAATTAAAATGCATTAGAGCCAAAATGAGCCCACCAAATTTTTATAGCATGATGAGCCCATCTATTTTTGCTACCGTCTATTGGTCTTTAAAATGGCCCATTTTTTCTTATTCTTGCAATTTTAAAATTGGATTTTAGACTGACTGCCGTTGGTGGCAAGCATAAAAAACCTCACAAATTGAAAAGGAACCAATTTCAAAAGACAACTTGACAAATTTAGCCCATCTTTTTTTAGAACTTTGGGAAGATTGCGATTTGATGAGGAACTACAAAATTGTAGGCAAATATTAAATTCAGTACATGAAACTTGTTCTTTGATAAAAGTAAAAGATAAATATGTAGCGCTCATTCATCTCACAATTCGTTTTGACTATGTTGAAGGTTCAAGTCATTCGCCAACAGCTTACATTGAAGGACTATTAGTAAAAAAAGATTTCAGACATATTAGTTTTAGAAGACAATTAGTGAAACTTGCCGAAGAATGGAGTAAGCAAAAAAATTGCACCCAGTTAGCATCTGACACAGAACTAACTAATTTTTCAAGTATAGAATTTCACAAAAAAATTGGGTTTAAAGAAATAAATCGTGTTGTTTGTTTCATAAAAAACTTATAACGTAATTAAATGTTCAAGAGCAAACTTGCTATTTATGCGACTGTTGGAATTTTAGCCTACATTATTGCTGACATAATTCACGAAGTGATAGGACACGGTGGAACTTGCTTACTAATTGGTAATAAAATTACATTACTGACTTCTGCTTATTTTAAAAGCACACCAAGTAATATTTTTGTAGATATTGGCGGACCAATCGCAAATTTGATTTTTGCAGTTTTGACACTCTTAATTCTCAATAAAACCACGAAATTATTTACTATTTTGCTTTTGATACACATTTCAATTTATAATCTTTTTTGGTTTGTAGGTACAATTTTGCACTCATCAGTGAGTAAAAATGGAGATTGGACTTTTGCGACACAAGAACTAAACATAGGAAAATATCAAAACTATTTTTTGGCTATAACTGGGATTTCACTTTATATTTTTTCGACCCAACTTTTAAGTCGCCGATTAAGAAAAGTCGTTGAAGAAAACAGCCTGACAAAACAAGACTTTATATTGCCATTTTTATTTGCTTCAATTTCGGCATTTATAGCAGGACTTTTTTTTACATCAGACAGTTTGCAAACAGGATTAGAAGGGCTACTTGAAATGACAGCATCAATACCAATTCTTTTTTTACGGTTGCCTTATGCAGACGCAAATAAGGACTATAAAACGGACTATAAACTTATTTTTGCTTTTGGTATTTTGTATTTACTATTTTGCTTGACACTTGGACAAGGTATAAAATTCTAAATCAAAAATTACCGACAAAATGCATGTCACCAATAACTAAGCTTTCCTTACAGTCATCTGCCGAGCAATGATCCCTACATAGAGTAGGGAAAACGAAACAGTGATCTTCGCTTTTATCTTCTTTTTATATATGGAGTTGTCGATAATCATCTACAGGGTTTAGTAAGATCATCTATCAGTATCAAGAGTAGGTTTGGGGTACAGCATGTTTAAAAGAATATTATCAGTTCCCATTTTCAATCTATCAGCACAATACTGCCC
>CALAGJ010000120.1 GCA_937892395.1 uncultured Parafilimonas sp. | reverse complement strand
ACGAGATATGCCTAAGTGACTGGAGTTCAGACGTGTGCTCTTCCGATCTACCATGTAATGCAGGTATTGGAAAATTTCGGAGGCCATGTAAAGCCTTATCAGTTTACAAAATCTGGTCTTACAACCTGGGCAGTATAACCATTTCTTCTATTACTGAAATGGTTTATGGCTGAGTAGACTAAATTCCAAAAAAACCTCAACTTTTATCATTTTTTGGCTATTTTGCCCCCCTTTCGGGGCAAAATGCCTCTATTTTTACACAAAACTCCAAAAATTCAATTATGGATTATAAGCAAATTCAGGAACTTATTAGGCTTATCAACAAGAGTAACATTGGTGAAGTAAGTATTGAAGAAAAAGAATTTAAACTTACCATCAAGCAAAAGAAAGATGCAACACAAGCTGTGTATGCAGCCCCAGTTATGGCAGCACAACCTGCCCCGGTAGCAGCCCAAGTGCCAGCTGCTCCTACAGTGGCTGCGGCAGCACAAGCCACACCCGCAGCACCAAAAGCAGCAGACAATCTAATCACTATAAAAAGTCCAATGATTGGTACTTTCTATCGTAAGTCATCTCCAGATAAACCAACTTTTGTAGAAGTAGGTACAGAAATAAAACCCGGAAAAGTGCTTTGCATCATAGAAGCTATGAAGCTGTTCAATGAAATAGAATCTGAAATAAGTGGAAAAATTGTAAAAGTATTGGTGGACGATAGTAGTCCTGTAGAGTATGATCAACCACTATTTCTCGTGGAGCCATAGGTAAGATTTCCCGAAGGGATATCAAATTTCTTGTCTTAAAAAAATTCTATGTTTAAAAAAATATTAATTGCCAATAGAGGCGAAATAGCGCTACGCATTATACGTACCTGTAGAGAAATGGGTATAAAAACTGTGGCGGTATATAGCACAGCAGACAAAGACAGTCTTCATGTTAAATTTGCTGATGAAGCAGTTTGTATCGGCAAGCCACAAGGCCTTCATTCTTACCTCAATATACCACATATAATGGCTGCTGCAGAAATTACAAATGCAGATGCCATACATCCCGGCTATGGATTTTTAGCAGAGAATGCTAAGTTTAGTCAGGTTTGTGCAGATCATGGAATAAAATTCATAGGACCCACACCAGAAATGATCAATGGTATGGGTGATAAAATTACTGCCAAAGAAACAATGATCAAAGCAGGTGTTCCTGTTATACCCGGTAGTGACGGATTGTTAGAAAGTTATGAAGAGGCCAAGCGCCTTGCTAAAGAAGTGGTTGGATATCCGGTTATCTTAAAAGCAACCGCCGGCGGTGGTGGTAAGGGCATGCGTGTGGTATGGGAAGAAGCAGAATTAGAACGTGCATACAATACTGCCAAAGCTGAAGCCGCAGCCTCATTTAAAAATGATGGCATCTATATGGAAAAGTTTGTAGAAGAGCCTCGACACATTGAGATACAAATAGCCGGTGATCAATTTGGTACCGTATGTCATTTAGGTGAGAGAGATTGTTCTATACAGCGTAGACATCAGAAATTGGTAGAAGAAAGCCCATCGCCTTTTATGACACCGGATTTACGCAAAAAAATGGGTGAAGCAGCCATCAAAGCTGCATCTGCCATCAACTATGAAAGCGTAGGTACAGTAGAGTTTTTGGTGGACAAGCACCGCAATTTCTATTTTATGGAAATGAACACCCGTATTCAGGTAGAACATTGTGTAACAGAAGAAGTAATCAATTTTGATTTGATCAAAGAGCAAATCAAAATTGCAATGGGAGAAAGAATTTCCGGCGAAAATTATGAGCCACAAATGTGTGCCATAGAATGTAGGATAAATGCAGAAGATCCTTATGCAGATTTTAGACCATCACCCGGCAAGATTACGGTGCTCAATACTCCCGGTGGACATGGTGTAAGAGTAGATAGCCATGTATATGCAGGTTATACTATACCGCCATATTATGATTCAATGATTGGCAAGCTCATAACCGTGGCCCGTACAAGAGAAGAAGCCATTGACACCATGTATAGAGCCCTGAGTGAATATGTAATCGAAGGAGTAAAAACAACAATACCCTTCCATTTACAACTTATGCAAAATGAGCAATTCAGATCAGGAGATTTTAATACCAAATTCATGGAATCTTTTGAATTAAAATAGACGCTTACAGCTATATTCTAAACCACCTGTGTAAGGTGGTTTTTTTATGAAGATCGGAAGAGCG
>CALAGJ010000119.1 GCA_937892395.1 uncultured Parafilimonas sp. | reverse complement strand
ATGGATTACCGGATAATGATATCAATCAATTATTTATAGACAGAAACAACAGAATTTGGATGCTTCCATTTGCCAATACGATTTGCTATTACAAGAATGGAAAAATCTATAACCAAAAAAATGATAGTGCTTTAAAAAAAATAAAGATTGACGCTATGCCGCTGAGTATGGCTACAGATGGGGATGGAAATCTTGCGATAAATACAGACCAGCAGGTTATTTTTTTAGACAAAAAAATACGCATGCTTACTACATACAATAAAGATAAGCAAACCTTTTTAGGCATTGGGAATAATAAAGCAAATCAAATTGTTTTTAATATTCACAGTAGTGCGTCACCTGACTACACAGATGAATATAGATATCAAAACAAATTGGGGTTGATAAAAAAGGAGGGTCAGCCAATTACTAATCACAACTCAAATGTATCAGTTTATGATTCTGTATTAAATCTCTCTGAAAAAGATGATAAAATTTATATTACGGATATAGCGGCTAATGAAAATTGGAAGGTAAAAAAAATTTCAAATATAGTAACTACTTCGCGGCTCAATCAATCAGTTATATCTTTTAATACATCCCATGGCACTTATTTATATGACTATCATCAAAAAAAATATGTTGATAGTTTTTTAAACCATATATACATCAATAGATGTATGATAGATCGGGATGGTAGTTTTTGGTTTGCAACCCCAGCGGATGGGTTGTTTTTTTTATCCAATAGATCAGTACAAGAAATAGCTGATACGCGGAATAAGAATGGCGGCATTTATCGGTTTGCATACCAAAATAATATGTTGTATTTTTTAAATTTTGCCAACCAAATAAAGGGCATTGATATACAGTCAAGAAGTATTATTCAGGATATACAGGCAATTGATAGCAATAGCCGTTCCATGAAATTCATTACCACCCTTCAGCAAAACATCCTTTATCAAAACGGAAGACAATTAAATGCAATATCTAATAACAAGAGTGAAAACATTCTTGAGTTTGCATCCATCAAAAGCGTTTCAGGTTCTAATACCAATGCACTCATTGCTACTAGTAGTGGAGTATCTACATGGAACCTGATTGAAAAAAAACAACTCAAAACTATATGGGAAAAAAGAGGCAACTCTGCAATACAAATTGGTGATAAATACTATATAGGTGATCTTTCTGGTTTGTATGTGCTGGATAAAAATTTAAAGGAAACCTTTTTAGGCAATACCATTCCTGTTTTGCAAACAAAAATTACACAGATAGCAGAAGGTCCTGATCATACAATTTGGGTAGGCACTGCAGGTATTGGTATTGTCTGCATTAAGAATGATAAACTATTAGAACACTTTACAGAAATAGATGGGCTGCGCGGTAATAATTGTAACAGAATTAAAACTTATGGAGATTCAGTATGGGTAGGTACAGACAAGGGCATCAGCCTTGTGTTGTTTCAGAATGGAAGATTTATTATAGAAAAACAAGGTTTGCCATTTGGATTAAACCCTGTGTCTGTATATGATATTGAAGTGATTGGCGATAAAATATTTTCAGCTACCTCACAAGGAATTCAGTTGTATGAAAATAAAAATAATAACAGCAAGTATTCCTGCCGATTAATGTTTACCAAAATTCAAAGCTTAAATTCTTCTTGGCCAATTGATGCTAAATCCATCACGCTAAAACCCGGTGAAAAAAACCTGATTGTTTCCTTTACTGCTATCAGTTTTACAGGTTCGGACATTACCTATTTTTATAAAACAGATGTAAGCTCTGATACCTGGTTTAAAACTTCTGATGAATCATTAGAGTTTCCTAATATATTTCCCGGAAAGTATGAACTATCCATCTATGCAGTAAGCAATACAGGCATTAAAAGCAATGTAATTGTCTTAAACATGGCTATAGAAAAACCTTGGTATCAGCAAACAGGAATTATACTCCTTTTCGTTGCTTTATCCTTATTCGCTATTGCCTCATTCCTCTACTATAGAATAAAGAGAAGCAATCAAAAAGCAAAAGCTGAGGCTGAACGTAAATTGTTGATTGCATCCTTAGAACAAAAGGCATTGAGGAGCCAAATGAATCCTCATTTTATCTTTAATTGTTTGAATGCCATCAAGGATTTTATCTATTTAAACGATATTGAAAAAGCAGAAGATTTTATTTCAAGATTTTCAAAACTTATTAGAGATACACTTTATTTATCCTCGCAAAAACGCATCACTGTTCATCAGGAATTGAGCTATTTGAAAAACTACCTTCATTTAGAGGAAATAAGGTTTAATAAACAATTTGCAACCCTCCTATTGCATCAGCATATACACGATGAGGAAGATATATTTTTGCCTCCCCTTTTATTGCAGCCTATAATTGAAAACAGCATTCGTCATGGTTTGCGGCATTTAACTACAAGGAAAGGGCTTCTAAAAATAGTGTTTGAAATGAAAGGGGATAGACTATGCTGCACCATTGAGGATAATGGTATCGGCAGAAATGCTTCATCAATGATAAACAAACAGCATTACTCCACACATGAATCAAAAGGAGTAGAGTTAATTCAAGAGCGCATACGCAGCCACAATACCGTTTTTAATGATGCTATAAATTTTTATATAGAAGACATTATTGTTGATGAAGTGATATGTGGGACCAAATCAATTTTCATTTTTAAACAATCACTTATATAAGCTAACTAATATGATACCATCCATAATTGTAGAAGATGAAATACATAGTGCGAATGTATTAATCAGACAAATTGAAAGAAGCAATGCAGGCTTACAGATATTGGGGGTAGCCGAAAATTTAGACAATGCCATTCAATTGATTCGTCAAAAAAAACCAGCACTTGTTTTTATGGATATTGAAATACCCGGTGGTAATGCATTTGGCATTCTTGATGCTTTTGACAACTGCGATTTTGCTATCATTTTTATAACAGCTTTTGAACACTATGCATTAAAGGCAATAAAATACAGTGCGCTTGACTATTTGTTGAAACCCGTTTCCATTTCGGAATTAAGCTCAGCTATAGAAAAAGCAAAACAAAGCATTGAGCAAAAAACTTTACATCTAAAACTTGAACAACTAAAAAGAAATTTAGAGGCTTCGCCAGATGAGCAGCATATCATCGTCAATTCTCAAGATGCTATACAAACCATTTCCATTAAGGATTTAATTTATTTGGAAGCAAATGGAAGTTATACAAAATTATATATTGAAAACAAGAGTCCGATATATAGCAGCAGACATTTAAAAGACTATGAAAACTTATTGCCTCAGCACATCTTCTTTAGAATACACCACTCCGTAATGGTGAATCGAAATAAAATTAGTAATATAAAAAAAGGCAAAGCAACCTCAGTTATACTTACAGACAACACTACAATTCAAGTGTCGGTAAGACGGGTTCCCGATTTTTTAGAGTTTATAAAAGCCCGGTTTTAGTACCTGTTTTCAAAGCTATTTTAACAGTTATTGGAAATCTGCATACAGTTATGAAGTATCTTTTTCTGTAATTAATGGTGAAAATTATCTTGCAGTAGCACGAGAATAATCTTTGAGATAAATTAAAATATTCATTGCACCATGAATATATTCTAATTCAATCAACATTAGTTATAACTTATGAAAGCGCTAACTAACCGGTATGAAATAATCCTGCTAAAGAAAGTTTAGTACCGTTGATAACCCTGGAAAGCACCAATTTAATTTATCTCGGAAAGTAATCCCGCTGCAAAGGGTTATCATTTTGTCGAATGTAATGATGACCCTTTTTTATTGTAGATATATCATTTATATGTGTTTCCTTATAAATTAAAATTGGGGATTATTCTAAATAAGTATCTTAATATATTTCCTTATATTTTTATGTGAAATAGCTGACGATATGGCTATGGATTCATTCTTTATTTACTATTTATTGTAGTTAAAACAAAAAGTGTAAGTTCACAAAGAATATGGGGTACCGGATACACTGGCGTATTTGCATATAAATGCCGTAAATTAGTTGCTATGCCTACCTCCACCAAAAATGCCCTATACTAAAAAAACTATTGTGATATAGCCCTCGGCTATATTTGCTGGATGAGTGCAACCGATATAATAGCTGCTTGGAAACAGGGCATTTTTAAACCCGTGTATTGGCTTGAGGGCGAAGAATCTTATTTTATAGATCAAGTAATGGATTATGCAGAGCATCATATTCTTACAGAAGCTGAGCAATCATTTAATCTGAGTATTTTTTATGGTAAAGACAGCGACCCTGTTACCATCATGCATAGCTGTATGAAGTATCCAATGATGGGCGTGCGGCAGGTGGTACTCCTGAAAGAAGCTCAAATGATGCGGGATGTAGAAAAATTTGAATCCTATTTTAAAAAGCCTTTGGCAAGCACAATATTTGTTGTGGCCCACAAAGAAAAAAAAGTAGATGGGCGCAGCAGTTTTGGCAAATTGGTGAAGACAAAAGAGTACCTGTATAGCAAAAAACTTAGCGATTGGGATTTGCCAAAATGGATCAGTCAAATGCTACAAAGTGAGGGTGTAACCATGAGCCCCAAAGCGCAACTCCTGCTTGCAGATCATACCGGAAACGACCTGAGCAGGTTGCACAATGAAGTGGAAAAAATGAAGCTCAATTTAAAAGGTCAATCAAATATTACGGAAGAAGATATTGAGCGCTATACCGGCATCAGTAAAGATTTTAATGCCTTTGAATTACAGGCTGCCATCGCTGCCAAAAATCTGTCAAAAGCCATACGCATAGTGCAGTATTTTGAAGCAAACCCAAAGGCGGGTCCTATACAACTTATCCTTCCCACTCTCTATAGTTTTTTTAGCAAACTCTGTATGATAGCCGCTATGCAGCAGCCCACAGAGGCCGCAGTAAGAGGATTATTTTACAACAATAGTTTTGCTGCAAAAGAAGCCATGCACAGCTTTCAATTATATGGATATAGCGGTGTGGAAAAATGTATTTTACTCCTACAGCATTATAATTTACGCAGCATTGGTGTAGGAGATACGGGCACAGACAATGCCTCACTACTCAAAGAGATGATTTATAAAATGATTAGTGCCAAATGATGGCATCATGCAATGCTATGAGCAGTTATAAAACTCCTTTTGTACTCGGCAAATAATTGTGTAAAGGATCCCTTTTTACAGCCATCCTAATAGCTTTTGCAAAGCACTTAAATATGGCTTCAATTTTATGGTGTTCATTACTGCCGGAGGCTGTAATGTGTAGGTTACATTTAGCTGCATCACTAAATGATTTAAAAAAATGATAAAACATTTCTGTGGGCATATCACCAATTTTTTCACGGCTAAATATAGCATTCCACACCAACCAATTGCGCCCACCAAAGTCAAGTAGAACTTGGGCTGAAGCTTCATCCATTGGCAGTGCAAAACCATATCTTTCCATTCCCCTTTTATCAGACAATGCTATGGCAAAAGCTTCACCAAGTGCAAGGGCGGTATCTTCAATAGTATGGTGCTCATCTATGTGTAAATCCCCAATACAAGAAATTTCCAGATCTATTTTTCCATGACGCACCACTTGCTCCAGCATGTGATCAAAAAAACCTATGCCGGTATTTATTGTTGATTGTCCTGTACCATCTGAATTGAGTTGTATGAAGATATCTGTTTCATTTGTTTTTCTATGATGCCGCACTACTCGCTGCCCCATTTTAAGAAAAGCATACACTGCTGACCAGTCGATTGTTTGTAGCGCAATTGCAGGTTGCAGCTGAGCAATTGTATCTTTTATTTCGGCTGCGCCTAATGTATTGCCGTTGTTTAACCAAATGGCTTTACACCCAAGGTTTGCGGCCAGTTGTACATCTGTAATGCGATCACCAATGACAAAACTATTTTCAATATCATAATTGAAATTGTTTACATAATCAGTAAGCATACCTGTGCCGGGCTTTCGGGTGGGTGCATTTTCTTGTGGAAATGTTCTGTCAATAAATACCTGTGAAAAACAGATTCCCTCTGCTTTAAAACTCGTCATGATATGATTGTGCACAGGCCAAAAGCTGGATTCGGGAAATCCTTCCGTGCCCAAGCCATCCTGGTTTGTAACCATTACTAATTCATAATCCAACTCTCTAACTATATGACCTAAGTATCTAAACACCTCCGGATAAAAATGTAGTTTTTCAAAACTATCTATTTGATAGGTGGGTGGTGATTCTTTGATGATGGTACCATCTCTGTCTATAAATAAAACCTTTTTTGCCATGATTTTGATCCTTTAAAATATTGAATTATTGAGCAATTTTATTTTGTGCTAAAAGTTGGTGATGCCATGCGCCCAATGCATCTACGAGTTTTGTGTTTTCTTGTTCGGTACCTACTGTTATACGCAGGCAATCATCGCAAAGCACCACTTTGCTTCTATCTCTTACTACTATTCCGCAGGAAATTAAAAACTCATATATCTCTCTGGCTCTTTCCATTTTTAATAAAAGAAAATTAGCCTCTGAGGGGTATATTTTTTTTACAAAAGGCATCTGTTGAAATACATTAATCAGTGCAGTGCGCATATCAGTTATTTCATAAATCATTGTATTTACATCATCTACTTGTAACAATGCTTTTATAGCAAGCTCTTGTGTAAGTTGATTGATATTATAAGGTGGTTTTACCTTATTCATAATATCAATAATTTTTTCTGATGCAAAGGCCATACCCAGCCTCAAACCCGCAAGGCCCCATGCTTTACTAAATGTTTGGAGTATGATTAGGTTTGGATATTCCCTTAAAACATTTGTAAAACTTCTGTATTTTGAAAAATTAATATAGGCTTCATCAATTACAATAATACCCGGAAAATTATTCAGGATCAGTTCTATATCTGCTCTTTCAAAACAATTTCCCGTAGGGTTATTCGGATAGCATAACCAAAGTATTTTTGTGTGTGCATCCACCACATTTTCTAAGCTGATCAAATCCAGTTCAAACTCAGGAAGTAGTGGCACTTTTCGTACCTCCACATCATTGATTTGTGCTGATACTTCATACATACCATAAGTAGGTGGACAAATGACCGTATTGTCCACTCCAGGATTACAAAAGCATCTATATAAAATATCTATACATTCATCACTTCCATTACCTAAAAAAATATGCTGGGTAGGAATGCCCTTTACGACGGTTATAGCTTCCTTTAATTGCTGCTGATGTGGATCTGGGTATCTGTTATACCATTTGGGCAAAGGTGAACCTAAGCTGTTTTCATTTGCATCTAAATATACTGATGCCTTGCCTGAAAATTCATCTCTTGCTGAGGAATATGGGGTAAGTGTTTTAATATTTTCCCTTACCAATTGTTCTATAGTTTGTATCATTTTTCTAACCTGATTTTAACGGCAGCCGCATGTGCAGAAAGGCCTTCTGCTTCTGCCATTGTAATGATGGCATGCCCCAAAACGGACAATCCCGATTGACTTATTTTTTGTATGCTGATTTTTTTCATAAAGCTATCCAGATTAACCCCACTGTACATGCGTGCATAGCCATTGGTGGGCAATGTGTGGTTGGTTCCACTTGCATAGTCACCTGCACTTTCGGGGGAATAATTTCCCAAAAATATAGAACCTGCATGATGTATTTGCACAGCTATGTCGTCCTCATTTTTACAACAAATGATCAGGTGCTCAGCAGCATACGCATTGGCCATTTCAATGCCTTGTGCTAAACTGTTTACCAGTATAGCTTTGCTATGCTGCAATGCTTGTACTATAATGTCGGCACGTGGCAGTACAGACATTTGATGCTCTATTTCTTTTTGCACTTCGTGCAATAATTCTTCGTGAGTAGTAATCAAAACAACCTGGCTGTCTTTACCATGCTCTGCTTGGGATAATAAATCTGCAGCCACAAATTTTGCATTTGCGGTATCATCTGCCAGCACACATACTTCACTGGGTCCTGCGGGCATATCTATGGCTATACCATATTGCTGTGCAAGCTGCTTAGCCGCAGTAACATAAGCATTTCCGGGACCAAATATTTTATGTACCGCAGGTATCGTTTCTGTGCCAAAACATAAGGCTGCAATGGCCTGTGCACCGCCTACTTTATATATTTTATGAATGCCACATAAATGGGCAGTATAAAGAATAGTCGCATTAATTTGCCCATCTTTTGCAGGGGGTGTACAAAGTATTACTTCATGACAACCGGCAATTTTTGCGGGTAGCGCCAGCATAAGAATTGTAGAAAACAATGGTGCTGTGCCACCGGGAATATAGAGGCCCACTTTTTCTAATGGTACAGATTTGTATTGGCAAGATACTCCGGGCATTGTTTCTACATGAAGTGTATCTTTCACCTGTGCCTTATGAAAAGCGCTGATATTTTTTGCAGCCAGCATAATGGCTTCTTTCAATACCTGTGGAGTTTGTGCTACAGCATCGGTTATTTCTTCATCAGTTACTTGCAATGCTGCTATTTGTACCTGATCAAAATCTGCGGTATATTTCTGAACAGCGGCATCACCGCCTGTACGTACAGCCTGCATAATAGGCTCCACGGTTGTATAAAGTGCCGCTACATCCGCAGCCGGTCTTTTTAAAATTTCAGTCCATTGACCCGGTGATGGATAGTGATATAATTGCATAGATTTTTTTATACTATCATTTTTTCAATTGGAACTACTAAGATGCCTTCGGCACCAGCTGCTTTCAGCTGCTCTATGATTTCCCAAAAATCATTTTCATTCAGTACACTGTGTACACTGCTCCAGCCCTTATCTGCCAATGGCAGTAAAGTAGGGCTTTTCATGCCTGGCAGCAGTGATATGATTTGATCGAGTTTTTCATTTGGAGCATTGAGCAAAATATATTTATTGTTTGCCGCTTTTTTTACTGCCCTTATGCGAAAGAGTAATTTTTGAAGCAAGGCCATCTGCTCTGCAGAAAAATGATTATGCCGTATCATCACCGCCTCTGATTCGAGAATGGTGATGGCTTCTTTTAATCCATTCATGAGTAAAGTGGATCCACTGCTTACCAAGTCACAAATAACATCCGAAAGCCCAATGCCGGGTGCTATTTCCACGCTACCGCTTATCTCATGCACTTCGGCAGATATGCTGTGCCGTTTGAGGAATTCATGCAGGATATTTGGATAGCTGGTTGCAATTCTTTTTCCTACTAAAAAAGATGGACCTGCATAGTTTTCATTTCTTTTTATAGCAATAGACAACCTACATTTGCCATATCCTAAATGCTCTTCTGTAATCACTTGTTTTTGCTTTTCAGCCACTACATTTTCACCCACAAATCCTATATCAGCCACCCTATCTTGCACATACTCCGGTATATCATCATCCCGCAGGAAAAAAACTTCCAAAGGAAAATTAGTGGCCTCCGATTTCAATTTATGTATGCCATTGCTTACTTGTATGCCACAGTCTTTGAGCAGCTGCAATGAAGCATCGTGCAAGCGCCCTGATTTCTGAATTGCTAATTTTAATTTCATAGTTTTATAAAATAAAAAAGCCTACCATTTTGGTAAGCTGCTATAATATATTTTGACACCTATATCAATACTTACCGCTGTACGGAGAAATAATGATGATGATGTATAATTGATAATGTCATGTTGCAAAAATATGGAGCTTATTAGATATTTCAAACCATTTGATAAAATGGTTTAATTAATCGAAGATAAACTAATATCAAAGATGAGAATAGCATTTGGCGGTATGATATAATTGCCAGCCCCATCTTGCAGACCCGCACCATAACCCATGCTTGGTGGCAGGTATAATGTAATGGAGCCCCCTTCTTTTACTAAGGGCAAACCTGCTTGCCATCCAATGATGGTAAAAGGAAGGCTAATAGGTACTTCTGTTCCATCATCAAAAATGCTATCGTCAGTATATTTACCAATATAGTTGACAGTAATATTGTCACAACTGGTTGGGTTTGCACCTGTACCACTGCTATTAATGGTGTAGAAAAAACCACGATAATCTTCTGTAGCATTTATAGCCCTTGAACTCAAAAATGTTCTCAAATTTTCTACTTCTGTAGCCGGAGCCACGGCAGTTATTTTTTCACATTCTTTAGATGTTTTTGTGCAGGAGTTAAATAACATTAGCGAAGCTAAAATGATTATGTATTTCATATCTATAATAAAAACCCGCAAATGTAGGGCTTTACATGCTTAGACAGGATACTAGCCATTCTGCTGCTTCATCCAGTTATTTTATGCGTTAATATTGTAGCGGTAAGGAAAAAAAATCAACATTTTTTTAATTTTTATTTATTCCAATGTTGGAAACGGTTATACACAGTACATCAAAAAAAGAGTTGAATAGGCATTTGGAATTAATGGATCATCTTAAAAGCCCACCCCGCCTTAATCTTCGAAAAAATGCATGTACACTAGCATTGTGCATAATTAAAATTACTCCCAACAAATTGTTAGTAAACTGGATTTTTCTGTGGGCAATCTTTGAACTTTGTGTGAAAAGAGGGTTTTTAATGGAATAAGTATGTGTTTCATGTAAATATGATGTGCATGAATTAACAATAAGTAAATATTCTAATTGCTGATTAAACATTTTCAGAAAATTACTTTTGTCGCCACCATTTGTTGATGTATGGATAATCCGATAACAACAATGCGTTTTTTTTCAATCAATCTAAAATCCCTTTTCGAATATAATGGAGATAACAAACTTAAATAAAAATAGACGCAAAAGAAAGGTGGCACCAGATGTAAGTGCTGCAATGCTTTATGGAAAAATACCACCACAAGCAAGGGATTTGGAAGAGGCAGTACTAGGCGGTATATTGTTGGAAAAAAGCGGCTTTGATTCTGTAATAGAAATATTGCAACCGGAATGTTTCTATGTGGATGCGCATCAGCTTATTTTCAAATGTTTTCAATCACTGGCAGAAAAGAGCATGCCTATTGATATGCTTACGGTGATTGAAGAATTGAAATTTAAAGAACAACTTGATCTGATTGGCGGTCCTTATTATATCAGTAAACTTACAAACACTGTTGTATCTACTGCCAATATTGAAACCCATGCCCGCATTGTATTACAGAAGTTTATTCAAAGAGAATTGATACGCATCAGTGGAGAAATTATTCACGATGCTTATGAAGATAGTACAGATGTATTTGACTTGCTTGATGATAGTGAAACCAAGATGTTTAACATTACCAATAATTATCTCAAAAAGAACTATGAGGATATTGGAAATGTGCTGGCCAAAGCCATCAATAGGATTGATGAAATGCGGACCAAAACTGATGATATAAGCGGAGTGCCCAGTGGTTTTCCTTCGCTGGACCGCATTACTTATGGATGGCAACCTACGGATTTAATTATCGTAGCCGCAAGGCCATCAGTTGGTAAAACCGCATTGGCATTGAACTTAGCAAGGAATGCAGCTTTGCATCCAAAAAAGCCAACTCCGGTTGCAGTATTTTCCTTGGAGATGAGTGCTGCACAATTGGTACAGCGTATTCTTTCCGCTGAAAGCGAAATAGCCATTGAAAAAATTGCAAGGGGCAAAATGGAAGAATATGAATACCAACAATTGCTCAATAAAGGATTGAAACGACTAGAACCTGCACCTATTTTTATTGATGATACAGCTGCGCTGAATATTTTTGAATTCAGAGCAAAAGCCAGACGATTGGTAAACAAGCATCATGTAGGCGTTATCATCATTGACTACTTACAATTGATGAGTGGCAGTGGAGATAGAAATAGCAATCGTGAGCAGGAAATCAGTAATATCTCCAGAAACCTTAAAGCACTTGCCAAAGAACTCAATATTCCCATCATTGCCCTCAGCCAATTGAGCCGTGCCGTAGAAACAAGGAAAGAAAGTAAAATGCCTCAACTGAGTGACCTGCGTGAATCTGGTGCCATAGAGCAGGATGCAGATATGGTTATGTTTATCTATCGACCGGAGTATTATGAAAACATGATGAATGAAAATGGAGAAAGTACCAAAGGAGAAACACATATTAAAATAGCCAAGCATAGAAATGGTGCTTTGGACATCATAAAGCTAAAAGCATTATTGCATATACAGAAATTTGTAGAATGGGATGATGGCCCTGCGGGCAGTGGCTTTACACCGGGTGGAAACTGGAAACCAATTGGCCCTTCACCAATGCCACAAAACACAGTCAATGGCGGCAATGACCCAGCCAGATTCTTCATTCAAAAGGAAAGTAGAATGAATGCAGATGAATATGATGAAGGTTTTGAAGGTGATGCACCATTTTAGTGGTTGCTGATTTGTGAGTGTGCTTGCTATCTCTCATCAGCACTTGTATCTTTTTTCTTCTTTTTATGCTTTGGGGTGTCAGCATATATTTTTTTGGCAGCCTGCATCAGTTGGATCAATTCATTTTGAAGCAAGCTATTTTTTGAGGTATGTAGTGTGGTAAAACTAATGAGCTCATCCCAACTAAAGCCGTTTATTAATTTACTCTTCTTGAGTAATTCTCCAAACATGATTATGCTTGTAGCAAATTTTATGGTGCTATCCGTTTTTGTCCAAGGTATATAGTTGTAGGGCATTTGCCAAAGTACAGTGGTATCTGAATTGCTATTAATCGGTTTATAATGCAGGGTTATATCGGCAAATGAAGCATCGGCTGGTAGTGTATAATTGCTGTCTAAAGGTTCGTATTCAAATACAGCCGTGGCATGATGTGCCGCACCCAGTTCTCCTCCTTC
>CALAGJ010000118.1 GCA_937892395.1 uncultured Parafilimonas sp. | reverse complement strand
AAGTAGGGTAATATTATCGAAATCTGTTGTTCTACAGATAGAAAATGATGTTTCTGGAAGGTTTAGTAAGGTCCTGGAACTGTATAGGAGCCGCATAAAATCAACTATTTATAATACGCTCTTTATAAAAAAAATATAGTTATTGGCCTCTCCAAAAATTACTTGACCCCTTTTGGAGTTGTATACTAAATATTGTAATTTTATTTTCACTAGTTAGGTACCGAGAATACAGGTTTATTTTTCATACAAAAAATTTATCTGTTTGTTTTTCTTATTGCTGTTTTTTATTCTAATTAATTAAAAATTTGCAACTAAAAATGAGCTATTATCACCTGAAATTTTAGTTGATCTTTTACTTATAGCACCCTCGGTTTATTTTCCTTGCAATTAGAAAAGGTAATGTCCCTAAATTAACTTTAACAAGAGTATTTATTGTGGGGCTTTTGTTTGCAGGTCTAATTCTGCCTGATCATTCCAGCCCAATTTTTCAAGTCATCAAGACTTGGATTTCAACTGTAATCGAGGCAGTTGTAATTTTAAAGGGGCAAAAAATTTTATATTGCTAATAAGAATGCCAAAAATAGAAGTAATAACAAGGTAGATTTTTTATTGCATTGCAGAATCGTGATGCTTGAAATTGTTGGAAATGAGAAAGAAGCAAATATTATTTCACTTGAAATTGCAGTAATACATTATGCCTTTTTTGGGCATAAAGACAAATCAATAGACTATAAAACAAAACTCACATCTTATAAAGAAAATTGAATTCCATTTGTTTTGATTGCCATTTTATCAATCTTTCTAATTGAAACAACTGATGTACGTTATCTATTAAGATTATGTAACAAGACAATTGCTTGGGTGCTAAAAGGACTTAGCGTTTATACTTGTCTTCAATTATTTGCACCCATAAAAGCATTAAAGTCAAGGCCAATAATAATAAATGAAAGCTCATTTTAAATTCATAATAACTTAAAACGAAATGGTTCTGTTGGCAATACAGTGATCGGCAACCCCGGGTCAAAAGAAAAGATTGAATTCAATGGGCATTGAAATAAAAAAACAGATACTACAATAAACATAAAACTGACTGCAAGGGTGCTACTTTATTGTTATCAAATACACATGCCCATAAGCTGAATCATACACAACATTTTAATTAAATGTCTATTGAAAACCACAACTTAATGCTCAATAAACAGGCAATAGCGTGCTGGTAAAAATTTTATATTAATTGCTGAAAAGTCAGTAGAAAATAAGCATTTTGAATAAAAGGATTAACTTGCGTCCAGAAAATAAGTTTATTATGAAAGCAAGAATTTTATTTAACCTTCTTTTGGTAGCGATTATTTGTCCAGTTATAGCTCATACACAGTCAGCTTGTACGAAGACCATTTTCACTTCATCAACAGATTTAACCCAACGTCAATTCCCCAAATCTGATATAGCAGTAATAAAAGACATCTCATATGCCAAACCAGATTTAATTAATGGTGCACCGGATGTATCCTTCAAGGATGAATGTTCAGCAACTGATCTTTGTTCTAAAAACAGTGAAGCATTGAGATATGACATGTACTACCCTACAAGTCATGACTATAACAGTTGCCCACTGCCAGTAATGATTATGTTTCATCCGGGCGGTTTCTCGGATTGTTCCAATAAAAATAACAATTACATGCAGACATACTGCATAGAATTTGCTCGGAGGGGTTTTGTGGCTATCAACTTAGAATACCGCAGAGGTGTAAATGAAGATGAAAGTCAACCAGATCGAAAATATTCTACAGCAAATCAGATGTTAGCAATATACAGAGCAGTACAGGATCTTCGTGGAGCTGTTCGTAGTGTAATTGCCCGTCAATTAGATAACAGTTTTCCTAATATTCGCATTGATTCCTCTTCCATCTTTATAGGTGGTGCAGGTACCACAGTAATGAGTGCTGCATTTTATACACAGCAAATGTTCAATGATTTACTACCGGGAGTAAAAGAATCACTCGGAAAACTTGATGAAAAATATTATTATGGTGGCATTGCAATTCCTTTTAAAGTGAGGGGTGTTATGAATATTTGGGGTGGAATATTTACAACAGTTGACCGCAGTTTTGCAGACTATTTTATTGAAAACCAAGAAAATATAGCACCACTTATTTCTTTTCATGGTGCTTTGGATGATTTAATACCTGTAGAGCAGGGCTTTGTGTATATACTTGACTCACCATATAATAGTGAAACACTTTGTTTAGATGCACCATTCAGGATTAAAAATAAGAATGGAAATCAACCGGATTTTATATATGTAGGCTCAAAATCAATTTACGAATTTTTTGATAATATACTTAAAGTCCCATCAGAGGTATATATTGACTGCAATATGGATCACCGATTGACTTACTCCACAGGATTTGGAACCGGCATTACCGATCCAGATTCTATTCAGAATTATATGGTATCCAGAACTGTCACGTTCTTCCAAGCAGTAGTGGCAGGAAAAGCCAAAACATTGAAAGACTCCCGGTTTATAGATTGTGCCAACTACAGGAAGGCAGATAATTGGGCAGACGATAACAATAACTGTAAAGAAAGTGATAGCTGTCCAAGTTTTGGTGGTGGTAAAAAATCAGACCCTTTTTGGGAAATTCCCAAATCCACCTCTAGCCTGGAGTATGTTGCCAGATTGATCAATGGCAGTTACCAGATTCAATTAAAAAAAGCAGGAAATGCTACAGTAGAAGTATTTGATGGTAATGGTCAACTCCTTCAAAGGCTAAATAGTGGAAATGGCCAGTTTTCAATTAACCTAAAGTCAATCCACCAAGATTTAGTAATCATCAAAATTTCTCAAAATGGTTTATCTAAATCAGAAAAAATCATGATGCTCCCTCAATAAATATTTAAAAATGAAGATGACGTATAGAAAGCGTTTATAATTCAATATAAAAATTTTATAAAAGCCGGTACATTGGATACCGGCTTTTTTGTTCTATTAATGCACCATGAAAATATGTACACACAAAAAACATCTATACATAAAGCAATATTTTTTTTCATGCAGTAGACATAATAAAAAAACCAAGGTCAAGATTTTGTAATGGATACCAAGTTGGAGTAATTGTTCGAAATAAATACGTTTGCATTTATATAACCACCACATAAGCAATAGAAACTATTTGATACATGATAACATTTGATAATTACTCCATAAGACCACTGATGGTTACCGACTTAAAGCCATATTATAATTTGGTTGAAAGAAATAGAAAAAGGCTGGAAGACTTTTTTACCGGTACTACTTCGAGAACAAAAAATATATCAGATACAGAAATATTTTTGAAAGAACTATCAGTTAAGCAAGATGCTAAACAGTACTTCCCCTTTGTGCTTGTTGACAATACAACAAATGAGTTTATAGCCTTCTTTGACTTAAAAAATTTAGATTGGACCATTCCTAAAACTGAAATTGGATGTTATACAGATGAAAAATTTGCAGGTAGTGGTATAACCACAACTGCAATGCAACTTTTTTTAGATTACTGTTTCGATCATTTTGAATTCAAAAAAATATTTCTTCGAACACATCATACCAATAAAGCAGCACAGGCATTAGCAGAAAAATGCGGCTTTGAAAAAGAAGGAAATATAAGAATGGATTACAAAACTACTTCAGGCGAAATTGTTGATTTAATTTACTATGGCAAACTAAATAGTATATAACAGAGTAGCCAATATAAAAAGGAAGGCAGTTTAAATCCTGCTTTTGACTTATTGTTTTTTTTATTCCCTTCGGAATGATTGCTCAGGGCCCATCATTGCCCGTAGGGCTAAAAGTAAGAAGTATTTTTTTTCAAATTGCTTTGTGTTGTAAGGGTTGAGGGCTGTGCTTGGGCATTGCCCGAAGGGTGAAAAATTATTTATACATCATTATAAGCAATTCATTTTGGAGTTTGAATGAATTATGAAAGGACCCTAACTTGAGATATTGACAAAACCTATGTTACTTTGAAAAATTATAGAAAAAAATATTTATGGATGTAGTTAAAACACCTGTAGCGGGATGTATGCGGTGGGGCCAGTGGGGTGCAAATTTTTCAACTGATGATTATATTCAATTGATAGCGGCCTGTCTGAATGAAAGTATCACAAGTTTTGATCATGCAGATATTTATGGAGCATACACCACAGAAGCTGAATTTGGCAAAGCCCTTGCAGCTATGCACGGTGTGCGTAGTCAAATACAGTTGATTACAAAATGTGGTATTTGTATGCCGGCAGCAAACAGGCCTAATTATGTTTCAAAAACTTATAACACTTCTTCGGAACATATTATTCAATCTGTTGAAAATAGTCTACGCAATTTCAAAACGGATTATATAGACGTGCTTCTAATACACAGACCTAGCCCTCTACTGCATCCGGAAGAGGTGGCGTCTGCTATTACTCAACTTATATCGCAAGGAAAAATTTTACAATTTGGAGTTTCTAATTTTTTGCCGGGCCAAACAGATATGCTGCTAAAATGTGTACATATATCATTCAATCAGATTGAAATTTCGGTGCTTAATATGGAGGCATTTACAAATGGGCAACTTGACCATTGTATCTTGCACAATATAAAGCCAATGGCCTGGGCACCATTGGGAGGAGGCTTACTTTCTGATGATACACATCCACGTTTTAGGGCTATTACCACCATAGCCTCTAAGCTTGCCAAGCAGTATAATACTGGTCTCAATGAAATTTTAATTGCATGGTTACTGGCTCATCCTGCTGGCATCATGCCGGTTGTAGGTACTACAAAATTGGAAAGACAGATCGGAAGAGCGTCGTGTAGGGAAAGAG
>CALAGJ010000117.1 GCA_937892395.1 uncultured Parafilimonas sp. | reverse complement strand
GTGGAGTTTGTTTTAAGTGATGGCAGGAGAAAGGTGGAGAAAGTGGTGAAGGAGTAGTCTGAACCGTTGATTTTTTTGATGGAATGATGGGCATGATTGGATGTTGCGGAGCGTCCTGTCGAGGAGAAACAACGAAGCCATCTCATTGCCTGCATCACAATTTTTTAGATTCGATGATGGATGTAATTTGTGAAAGAGATTGTGAATGATTAATGAATCTAAATTGCAAAATGAATCAGCGAAATCAACGTAATCAAACGCATCAGTGGTTCAGACAATAGTGGCCCAGTTACCCGTCCATATTTCGATGCCATAGCCCTTAACATTGTCTGTATTGACCACGGCTTTGATGGCTTCATAAAATTTTTGGTATTGTATCAGGTCATTGCCACCCACCCCATAAGTTGGAACATTACCTAAACCAGTAGGACTTGTATCATACTGTAAGTAATTCCATCCGAAAACTAATAATACCCCTTTGATATAATCCTGGTTTACTAAGTCACAAAAATCAAAGGTATCGCAGGGTGGTGCGGGTGTGGAACTGCTGCTGCCATACATGGGAAAATAGGATACACTATCTGCAAAGCGGGCAGCAGCGTTGCCATTGGCAAACATGAGTGTGGACTCTACGGTGCAGCCACTACCATCATTATATGATTTGTATGGCCAAAAAATCCAGGTGCCACGGGCTTCAAGTTCTGCATTGGAAATAGGTGGATTACTTTGTGAAATAGCGTGCTGCAGGCTGCATGCAAGAAACAAAAAAAGACAAATGATCCTTTTCATAAACTGTGCTTTTAAAAATCGTGAAGGAATAATAAAACAATCATTGGTATGGGCCGGAGTATGGTTTATACTTCAGTGCCCTTACAAATATAGGCTATGCAAATATCTTTTTATTTTTTATGTTTAATGCTTCCGTATTTTTGTTGCAGCCCTGCACCTACTGTTTAAAAATTGATAATCATGAATAATGTTTTTGGTCGCCTTATTTTAAGCTGTTTTTTTCTACTTCTAATAGAATACTCGCATAGCCAAACTTGGACTTTTCTTCAAAAAGTGGTAGAAGAAAATCGCCGGTTTTCCTATGATGCGTTTGGTCAATCATTATCTATGAGCGAGGATATTGCAATAATTGGCGCATGGGGAAATGACTTTGACCAGGCTGGCAATAATTATTTACCATTTGCAGGAGCCGTTTACCTCTATCAAAAATCAGAAGCAGGCGTATGGTCTTTCATAAAAAAGATAGTAGCATCAGACCGAACAGTAAATGATGGGTTTGGGTCTGCTGTAGCTATGGACGGCAACTATGCGGTAATAGGCGCACCCTTTGAAGGATTGGGCGCTGTGGAAAGCGCAGGCGCTGTTTATGTATTTGAAAACAGGGATGGAGAAATTACTGAAGTCAACAAGTTATTGGCCCCTGACAGGGAATATTTGGATGAGTTTGGCAGCCAGGTAGCTATATCCGGAGACTGGATTATAGTAGGCTCACCCCGTGATGGGGAAGATGAAAATGGAGAAAATACAATAGGGGGAGCTGGTTCTGCTTACCTGTATCATCGTAACGGAGATGAGTGGGCTTTTGTGCAGAAAATATTAGCATCTGACCGGGGTAATGAGAATGACAGATTTGGACGTTCTGTGGCCATTAATGGGGATTATGCGGCTATTGCAGGCAATGGTGATAATGATTCCGGTTCAGTATATATTTTTAAAAATGGGGGGGAGGTATGGACGGAGGTACAAAGACTAAAAACTACAGAGCGTGGCTTGGGTGGAGGGCTTGTTATGAAGGTCAACCAATTAATTTCTTCTGGAGGAGGCGCCATTTCTGGCGCTGCCTATATTTTTGAAAACAACGGAGGAATATGGACAGAAGTGCAACGCATAGAACCATCAGATGGCAGAGAATTTGACGGCTTTGGTACTTCTATTG
>CALAGJ010000116.1 GCA_937892395.1 uncultured Parafilimonas sp. | reverse complement strand
ATGCCATTGCTCCAAGTTCACCCTCTAACTGTCCGCTTACAGTAAGATTGGTACTCTTTCCAAAAAAATCTTCCTTATAATTTATTGTACCATCTTCCAAACGAGGTGGATGATCCATTGGGAGTGTAGTAACCTTAAACATTTCACCGGCACCCTCCGCATCGCTACTACTAATGATCGGTGTATGTAAGTAAACAAATCCTTTCTGATGAAAAAAGTGGTGCACCGCATATGCTAATGTATGTCTTATTCTAAATACTGCGGCAAAAGTTTGAGTTCGAAAACGAAGATGCGCATGCTCCCTCAAAAACTCTAAACTATGCTTCTTTGGTTGTATCGGATACACAGCTGCATCACAATCTCCAAGTATAGTAATTGATGATGCTACCAGTTCTACTGACTGCCCTTTGCCGGGTGATGCAATCAGTTTTCCTGTAGCTTTTATTGATGCACTTATGGTGAGTCTTTTTTTTGTTTGTTCGTCAATGATTTCATTCGTAACCACTATTTGAAGATTGGAACCTGTGCTACCATCATTGAGTGCTAAAAACTGGTCATTTCTAAAACTCCGCACCCAGCCCATAACTATTATTTCTTCAGTACTCGGAGGGAGATTTAATACTTCTTTAATTCGAATTCTATTGTTTAACATCCTAACATTTTTCTTTAGTAAAAGGGCCGCAAAGATAGGCACAGGTGTATAATAAGTGAAAGTACTGCATGCATTTATAGTTATTAGTTTCTATATTGGACAATGCCCAAAATAAAAAACTTGTCCATTTGACTATATACCGTAACATTGCACCCGGAAGCAAGCATATAACCTGCGTACAAATACTGCCCGCCTGTTTTCTCAACAAAAATCAAAAAGGTTAAACATTTCTCAAAAATCGATTATTCGTTATTAACACAATACATTCTATGTACGATATTTTGCAATTAAACGACATGTTGTTGCCAGAATTACATGATATAGCTGAGCAACTTCAAATTTCAAACACCAAGAACCTAAACAAACAAGAGATAGTCTATAAAATTTTAGATAAACAAGCACTCAATGAATCTTCAACAGCTATTGATGAATCACCCACAAGAAAAAGACGCACAGTAAAAGCAAGTACCGCAAATAGTACCGAAGAAGCTGAAGTGATGAATGATACAGAAACTGAAGCACCCATTAAGGAAAAGAAAAGAAGAAGAATAGGTGCGGATGATAAAAAGGCTAACGAAGCTACTATTGTAGCGGTTAAAGAAAAGCCTAAACGGAATAATAAAAAATCAAAAGATGCCGAACATGAATCAAGCGAATCAGATTCAGCAGCAAGCGATTCTGTGTCTGACACCGATGATACTATCGAAGTTGTAGATGAAAGTCTTACGAAAATGGGTGCAAATATTCTTAGCCTCTTGGGCAATGACGATGCAGTAGATTTTCCCGAAGAAATTGGAGAGATGGAAGAGGAAGAAGATGAAATTGTAGAGGAGTTACAAGCGGTAGCCCCTGCACCAAAAGTATTTACCAGAAAGGAGCCCGTTTTTAATGTAGATTTTGATGGCGTTATCCCAGGTGAAGGTGTGCTTGAAATGATGCCTGATGGATATGGTTTTTTAAGAAGTTCAGATTACCATTACCTGAGTAGTCCGGATGATGTGTATGTATCTCCCAGCCAAATTAAGTTATTTGGATTGAAAACGGGTGATACAGTAAAAGGCACTGTGCGCCCACCCAAAGAAGGAGAAAAATATTTTGCGCTTTTAAAAGTTGAAACAATCAATGGAAAAAGTCCCGAAGCTGTAAGAGATAGGGTTCCCTTTGATTATCTGACACCATTATTTCCTTATCAAAAATTAAATCTTTTTTTACGTCCGGATTCTTATAGCACCCGTATCATGGATTTATTTACTCCTATTGGTAAAGGCCAGCGGGGTCTCATAGTAGCACAGCCAAAAACGGGTAAAACAATGTTGCTCAAGGAAGTGGCCAATGCCATATCTGCCAATCATCCGGAGTGTTATTTGATGGTGGTGTTGATTGATGAAAGACCAGAGGAAGTTACTGATATGGAACGTAGTGTAAAAGCAGAAGTAATTGCTTCTACATTTGATGAACCACCTGAAAAGCATGTAAAAGTTTCTGCGGTAGCATTGCAAAAGGCCAAACGCCTAGTAGAATGTGGTCATGATGTGGTTATTCTTTTGGATTCAATTACTCGCTTGGCACGTGCACATAATACTGTAGCTCCTGCCAGTGGAAAAGTACTGAGCGGTGGTGTAGAAGCCAATGCTATGCAAAAACCAAAGCAGTTTTTCGGCGCTGCACGAAAAATAGAAAATGGTGGTTCACTCACTATTCTTGCTACTGCGCTTATTGATACAGGAAGTAAGATGGATGAAGTAATCTTTGAAGAATTTAAGGGTACCGGAAATATGGAATTGCAGCTTGATCGCAGATTGTCCAATAAACGTATTTACCCTGCTATAGATATTGTAGCCTCTTCTACCAGAAGAGATGATTTACTCTTAGACAGAGATGTACTGCAACGTATGAATGTGCTTCGATTATATATCAATGACATGAATACTGAAGAAGCTATGCATGAGTTGCTTCGACGCATGCGTGGCACCAAGAGTAATGCAGAATTTCTGGCCAGTATGAATGGATAAATTTTATAAACTTATGCGAAGCCACATTGCAATTGCATGTGGCTTTTTTTATGCGCTTTGCATATACAAGTACATGCTCACAACGATTGAAGTCTATTCATTTTTTAATATGAAATCATATAGCTATTCAACTACATTTGCTCGTTCATGAATACTGCTGCTGAGCATAAATATATATTGGAACCAACTGCAAAGCAGGCTTTTAAATTGGCATTGCCTATTGCATTGTCAATTTTAGTACCTCAGATTAATTTCATTACGAATAATATTTTTCTTGGTCATCTCAATTTAGATGCTTTGGGAGTGGCTGGTATAACAGGTGTTTATTACCTCATCTTTGCTGTAATGGGCAATGGACTTGTAAATGGTTTGCAATCCATTATTTCCCGAAGAAGCGGTGCCAACAGAATACATGAAATTGGTGGTATTTACCAGCATGGATTAATACTTGCATTGGTCATTGCGCTTAGCGGAATAATCATTACCTTGATATTTGCTGCACCTATTTTATCCCTTACACTTCGTGATGAAGAACATGTGCAGATGTGTGTTTCTTTTTTAAAGCAACGTATATGGGGATTGCCATTGTTATATTTATTTCAGGTAAACAATGTTTTATTAATTAGTACGAATAAAAGTAAGCTCATTCTCTTTGGCAGCGTATCAGAAACTTTTTCTAATATACTGTTTGATTACTGTTTGATATTTGGACATTTTGGATTTGCTGCTATGGGTTTTGATGGCGCAGCAGTTGCCTCAGTAATATCTGAGGGAATTGGTGCTAGCACGGTTATCATTGTTATCATTTTTAGTGGCACTTACAAGCCATTTCAGCTTTGGCAAAAATTACAATTTTCTTTTGAATCCATTCGTACTATCCTCAATCAATCCTTACCACTCATTGCTCAATACACAATCAGTATTATCAGTTGGGAATTCTTTTATATACTGATAGAGCATCACGGAAAATTAGCTTTATCAGTATCCAATGTAATGCGAAACCTTTTTGGTTTATTTGGTTGTCTTACTTGGGGCTTTGCATCTGCATCCAATACAATGGTGAGTAATTTAATAGGGCAGGGGAAGCAAGATAAAGTATTGCCTTTAGTAAAATTGTTGATTAAGCTAAGCTTGGGTGTAACAGGAATCTTTGTTTTATTACTAAATTTAGCACCAGGTATATTAATGCGTGCTTATGGTCAGGATGAAACATTTATAGCAGCTGCAATACCTGTGGCCAGAATAATTTCAGTTGGATTACTTATAATGAGCGTGGGTACTGTATTAATGAATGCAGTAGTTGGCACTGGTAATAGTAAATTTAACCTACTTACAGAATTGTTGGCCATATCAATTTATGTTATCTATGTGTATGTAGTACTTGAAGTTTTTAACCTCAACATCATCATAGGTTGGATGAGTGAATGGTTGTATTGGACTTGTTTATTGCTACCCTCACTTTGGTATATGAGGAGTATGCGCTGGAAAGGCAAGGTATTCTAGAAAGTATAAAAAATTAAATCTGATTGTGCTGCTTGTTATCATTGAAAATTTGGGGTTTATACAAGCAAATATTTGAGCCAATTGGTAGCAACAATTTAAATCATTATCAATACTATTTCCTTTCAAATATAAATCAAGGAAATATTATTGATCTACAATGAGCCTTCCGGGAATAATCACATTTTTCGGTGTCAATTTTTCATCCATATTTTTTTCTCTATGATCAAATTCTTCGAATAGTATTTCCGTTGCTTTTCTTGCTTGCTCGTAGGGAAATTGCTCCACTGATGCAAGTGGGGGATATTCGAGATAACTTGTAATGGGTAAGTTAGCATAACTCACAAATGCAATTTCCTTATTAATTTTATTCCTTTTGTTTTAGCATACTGTATGGCATCCATAACCACATAATCATTAAACCGAGATTTTGTATTAGTGTTATGCAGTAAGACTTACTGGCAGTTTTGTATTTTCAATAAATGAGAAAATGCTACCATACCATTGCCTTCTTTTGAGCGGAACACTCAGTTTTAGCACCTTGTTTTCTACCCAAC
>CALAGJ010000115.1 GCA_937892395.1 uncultured Parafilimonas sp. | reverse complement strand
ACCAGCCGGTTTTTATTAATCAACTAAAATTGGTGTAATTAAATCAGTACTTCTATTCTTTTATATATTTATTTTAATGAACAAAAAAATTTTTGGCAGGTCCAAGCATATTTTTTCAATTGCCTTCCACAATATTTTGGTCTTTAGATATTTGCAATACATTTGGCACAAATAATTTATATGCGCATAAGAATACACCACAAAAAAGTTTGGTATTTTTTGTTGGCACTAACAATCTTTATTTCAAATGAAGGCTGCCAAGAAAAAGATGTAAAAGGTAATGAAGCAGCAAATGAAGCTGAACCGGACAAGCAGTACATGCTAAGAGAGATGTATAAGTACTGGCATGCGGTAATGAGAAATCCTGAAACGGATGAGGTAGAACTTACAAAACTACCTGCGGCATTGACCACATATACTAATTTGGAAGCACAAAAGCAGTTTAGAAAAGCAGGTGCTTTTGACGGTTTAACTTGGCAGAGCAGGGGCCCATTATCTGTGGGTGGACGTACACGTACGATTTCCATTTCTCCATTAGACCCTTCGGGAAATACTGCATTTGCAGGTAGTGTGGGTGGCGGTATTTGGAAAACTACAAACTTAAAAGCAGCCAGACCCGTATGGAATCCGGTAAATGATTTTCTACCCACCATTGCTATAAGTTCTATAGTCTACGATCCACAAAATCCTGCAATTATGTATTGCGGTACCGGTGAAGGTTTTGGCAATGTGGATGCAGCTCGTGGTCTAGGTATAGCCAAGTCAACAGATGGTGGTAATAATTGGGTATTTTTATCTGCCACACAAAACTCTAATTTCTATTATGTAAACAAACTTGTTGTAAACAATGCTGGTCAGATAATGGCTGCCACAAACAGTGGTATGTATCGTTCTTTAAATGGTGGTGCCAATTGGGAAAAAGTTTTGAATGGTAGCTACTCAGATGTAGAAGTAACAAGTACGGGAGTGTTTTTTGTCAGCTGTAATGATTTTTCTTCAGGTATTTCAAAATCATCCACCGGCAATAATGGTGAATGGGAAAAAGTAAATACAGGCGCATCGGGATTGCCAACTTCAAATTTTAGCAGAATTGAAATGGCAGTAGCTCCCAATAATGCAAATTATATTTATACTTTAATCTATACAATTCTAAATGTACCCTCTATTTATCAATCTACAAATGGCGGAGCCACATTTACAAAGAAAAAAATACCTGTAGATGCAGACCCGGGATTTACTGCACAAGATTTTACCAGATCTCAGGGTTGGTATGATTTAATTTTAAAAGTAGACCCAAATAATGAAAATGTAATTTATACCGGTGGAGTAGATGCTTTCAAATCCACCGATGGCGGAGATAATTGGACACAAATTACACATTGGTATGGCGGCACTTTTAATAATATTTCCTATCAATATATGCATGCTGATCAGCACTTTATTGAGTTTGAAGGAAACAGTTCAGACAATATTTATTTTACCAATGATGGTGGCCTTTTCAAAACTTCAAATGGAAGTGCTCAAGTACCACAAATTGAAGCCATCAATACCAATTATGTAGTAACTCAATTTTATGCTTCGGACTTACATCCTACAGCAGGAGTTACCTATTTCCTTGCTGGAGCTCAAGATAACGGCACTCAGCAGTTTACCGGACAGGGTTTAAGTGCAACAGTTCAAGCATCTGGTGGAGATGGTGCTTATTGTAATATTGACACTGAAGATCCCACTTACATGTTTTCTCAATATGTATATAATAGTTATTATCGTTCGCAGGATGGAGGTACGAGTTTTGTAAGTGTAGCACCAACTTCTACCGCAATAAAAAACTCAGGTAGATTCATAAACCCTTCAAAATATGATGGCAAAAAGAAAGTATTGTATGCAGCATCAAGTAGTGGCAAAATAGTTCGTTGGAAAAACGCAACTACTGCTACAACATTTGAGCAAGTTACCATAACCGGTATGCCTGGAATTGTATCAGCAGTTACAGTGTCCACAAATCAGTTGGATAAAATTTACTTAGGAGATGATGCGGGCCGCATCACAGAAGTATCAAAAGCATCTTCCTTAGCCAGCCCTATAAGCGGAAGAAGTTTAGGAAGTCCCAGGTCTGGTGGTTATGTAAATAATATTTGGGAAGACCCAGCAGATGCTAATCACCTCATTGTTGTTTACTCAGGCTACGGAGTTAACAGTGTATGGGAGACATTTACTGCTTCTGCTACTACACCTACATGGACATCAAAAGAGGGCAATTTGCCAGATATGCCAGTATACTGGGTTCTACCTGATCCATCAAACCCAACTACAAATGTACTCGTAGCTACAGAACTTGGTGTATGGGGCAGTTCTGACTTTAATAGTTCAAGTCCAACATGGGTGCCTGTTTCAACCGGAATGGCCAATGTACGGGTTACACAACTTCATATAAGAAACAGTGATAAATTAGTGATTGCATCCACACACGGCAGGGGATTGTTTAGCACAGATTTTTATATGAGCCCTACTGCTGATTTTGGTGTATCATCAAAAGTAATATACAAAGGTGGCACCATATCATTTACCAACTTTAGCATAAAAGCTACTTCATTTGAATGGGACTTTGACAATGATGGCATATTTGATAGCAATGAAGAAAACCCTGAACTTAGTTTTCCTGAGGCAGGAAGTTATCCTATCAAACTTCGTATAAATGGAGATGCAAGTCTTGAAAAAACGATTACCATAAATGTATTACCAAACAGTGGTACCCCATATCAGGTGACTGATGGTGGTGATTTTGAATCAACCGGCGATTTTGCGGCAGATAATATTGGTTTTGATAATTTTAGTAGAGGTAATAGTACACAGGTAGGAAAAGATGGTGTAAGAAGCGGCAGCAATGCATGGGTTGTAGATATAGATCTGCCAAAATACAAAGGCAATTCTACTGCTTATCTCTATACACCAAATTATAATTGTACTACACCAGGAGATTATACTGTAAGCTTCTATGCTAAATATGCGGTAGAAAATGAATGGGATGGTTTTAGGGTGGAATATTCTTTGAATAAAGGTGAGTCTTGGAATATCTTGGGCAATTTAATACAAGCCAATTGGTATGATTATAACAATCCTGAAAGCAATAGACCATTTAAGCAGGGTGAGTTTTATTTCAGTAAAGTAAATAAAACGAGCTATACACTTTGTTCTTATACCACAAATGTGTTTGCTGGTCAGCCTTCTGTGGCATTTAGAATAGTATTCAAAAGCGATCCTTTGGAAGTGGCAGCGGGTGTTGCCATAGATGACTGGTCGTTTACAGGTCCTGCAAATGAGGAAATTTTCCCTGTAACATTAGTTGGATTCTCAGCTGCCAATCAGGGTAAATCCAATAAAATAAATTGGACATCTTCCACAGAAATAAATAGTAGCAAATATGATTTGGAAAGAAGTTTTGACGGTAAAAACTTTACACTCCTAAAATCAGTGCCTTCAAAAAATAGTAGTACTGGTAGTAGTTATACTGTTGTTGATGACATAACTTCTTTATCATCAATGAGAAACTTTTATTATAGACTTAAAATGGTAGATAAGGATGGACAGTATGCCTATTCAAAAACGGTATATCTTGAGATCCCACTTGTTAAGGAAAAGATTATTGTAAAAGGAAGCTTATCAACAGGAAGGATAAAAATAGAGATACCTTCAAGTGTACAATCAGGTGAAATAACTGCAATTGTTGTAAACAATTCAGGTGCTCAAGTAAATAAATCCATCATACAAGGAGGGTATTTTGACCTGAATTTAACCTCTCTTTCAAGTGGTATGTATTCCATCAATTTTGTTCAGAATGGTAAATTAATCCAAACTGAAAAAATTGTAATACAGCACTAATTTCTGGAATAATATCTTAAATGGCTGTCTCAAAAGAGGCAGCCATTTTTAAACCCTTTTATAACCCATTTAAAAATTCAAAAAAAAGTATATGAAGACAAGTTTCAATTTATTTTTCTTTATGTTGCTTGGTATTATTGCAAATGCTCAAGATACCATTCCCAGCGCACCATCCGACAAAGCACTTATTATTTTTATTAGACCCCCTGAAATGGCCAGTGCATTAGACAATTGGGTACTTATGGCAGATGATAATGAATTCTGTAGAATCAGTAACAATAGATATGTAACTTATTTATCAATGCCGGGTAAAGTAATTTTTTCATCAAAAAGAGGTGGCCTCGGAATCGGAAAGCCTAAAGATCATTTAGAGCTTGAATTAGAAGCCGGAAAGACTTACTATGTACAATGTGATATTAAATCAAACCTAATAAACATAAGAATACTGCTAAACGAAATAACTAAAAGCACAGCAAAGAAATTTCTACTAAAAGCAAAACCCGATAACTGTGAATTAAAAAAAGAAGAATAATATTTCATCGCACATAACAAATTTTAGAAATGAATATCCAGCCAGATATTCATTTTTTTTGCATATACCAATTGAGTAGAACGCAAAAATGCTGGAAAAAAATCTGGATTGTATTGATGTAATGACTAAATAATAGGAACGCAAATAGACTTTAACCCAGATTTTGCAATAGACAAAAGTTAGCCAAAATGTTATCAATTTTGTGAGGTGAAATATGAATACTCTGATTTACAAGTAAGCCCTTGAGGTGGGATGCAAGAGATGAAACAAGTGCTTGATAAAACGGGCATTAGTAAAAAGCTATCCTCTT
>CALAGJ010000114.1 GCA_937892395.1 uncultured Parafilimonas sp. | reverse complement strand
CAGCAGCTTACCAATGATTTCAGCATCATTTCATTCCCCGAAAAAAACAACCTCAATCAATTTTTTAAAGCAGGAGCGGGCCTCGAAAATATAAAGGGAAGTTTTGAATATGCCGATACTGCCATGAATAATATTTATGTAAGCGGCGAGTATCGAAACCGAACAAGAAATAAACTTTGGGATATTGAAGCATTTGGAAAATTTTATCTGACCGGGCCTTATGCAGGCAACTATAATTTTCTGGCAAGTTTAAAAAAGAGTTTAATAAATAATAAAGGCAGCTTACTAGTTGGGTTGCAAAATGTAAATAGAACACCTTCCTTTATTTTCCAAAATAGTGCAAGCAGTTATCCCATATTTTCTGACAAAGGAATTAATAACGAAAATACCATTAGGGCACTGGCGCAGTTAGAAATACCGGGCCTTGATTTAAAGTTAGATGCGAATTATTACATCATCAGTAACTATTTGTATTTTAAAGATTTTTTTAAGCCGGCGCAGGAGTCCACCCTTTTCAATTTATTACAGCTGAATGCACAAAAAAAATTCAGTTTAGCAAAGCACTGGAACTGGTATAGTGAATTATACATCCAACAGTCCGCAGGAAACCCACCAGTAAACGTACCATTTGCGCTTACCCGCAACCGTATTGCTTTTGAGGGTATATTCTTTACAAACCTCAACTTAAGTACCGGCGTAGAATTCAGATACTATTTACCCTATAAAGGTGATAATTATAGCCCGCTTACCGGACAGTTTATATATCAGGATACAACGCAGCTAAATAACAGACCGGATGTGAATTTGTTTCTCCATTTCAGGATAAAAAGTTTCAAAGGATTTATACGTGCAGAGGGCTTAAATTCTATCAATGAAAAGGATGGTTTTGCATTTACAAAATTTAATTTTACCGCACCAAACTATGGCGCAAGAGGCTTCTGGTTTCGGTTGGGTATATGGTGGAGTTTTGTAAATTAACACCTATATTTTTAGCCAATGCTTTTCAATATGATGTGGTATAGTTAAAACTTGGTTACATTCATATAATATCTCATGTTGAATTTTTTATTTAGATAAGTTGCACTCTATATTACACCGCCATGCAAAATGATAAAGTGCCTCTCTTTAAAAAATGGAATCACTGGTATATAACAGTTGTGATTGTACTCATACTTTGTATCTGTATTTTTTTCTGGCTTACTAAACGATTTTCATGAGTAGTAAAGATTGGATTGTACTCATACTAACACTATCTTCTATCATAGGATATGGCCTATGGAAAGGACGCACTACCAAAAATTTACAGGGTTATTTTTTGAGTAATAAATCTATGCCCTGGTATTTGGTTTTGCTCGGTATAATGGGTACACAGGCAAGTGCCATCACATTCCTCAGTGCACCGGGTCAGGCATTTACAGATGGCATGAGATTCGTGCAGTACTATTTTGGTTTACCCATTGCTATGATAATTATTGCGGTAAGCTTTGTACCTATTTATAAGAAGCTACATGTATTTACCGCTTATGAATATTTAGAACAAAGATTTGATGTAAAAACAAGGGTATTTACGGCGTCTCTTTTTTTATTATCGAGAGGATTAAGTACAGGTATCAGCATCTATGCACCATCACTTATTCTGTCATCTATAATGGGATGGGATATTTTCTGGACGAATATTTTTATGGGTGGGTTATTGATTATATACACCGTGTCTGGAGGAGCAAAGGCAGTGGCATATACACAGACCGTGCAAATGGTCATTATTTTTTCTGCCATGTTTATTGCAGGTTGGTATATGGTAGATCATCTTCCTGAGGGAATCGGATTTGCTGATGCGCTAAGAGTGAGTGGCGCTGCGGGAAAAGTAAATATTATCACATCAGGTTTTGGCGAAAATGGATTTGAATGGAAAGACCGCTACAATATAATCAGTGGCATAATTGGCGGTTTGTTTTTAGCACTCTCTTATTTTGGCACGGATCAAAGCCAGGTAGGAAGATATCTTGTAGCAAAAAACATAACTGAAAGTAGATTGGGTTTATTGATGAATGGATTAGTAAAAGTGCCCATGCAATTTTTTATTCTTTTGCTTGGCGTATTGTTGTTTGCTTTTTATCAGTTTAACAGTGGCCCTATTTTTTTTAATAAGACTATAAACCCGGATGTGTATCAAACTGCTTTTGGAGATAGCTTAAAACATACTGAAGCAAAGTTTGAGCATGCACAAATCAAACAACAAGCAGCTGCAGCGGCTTACGTACAAGCACTAAAGATAAATGATCAGCAGACCAATCAATTCAAACAGGACTTACAACATGCACAAAGCGTGGTACAGCAAATCAGAAATAATTATAAATCAATTTTACAAAAAGCCGATACATCCATTGATACCAACGATACCAATTATATTTTTATAAGATATGTAGTTGATAATCTTCCTGCGGGATTGGTGGGTTTGCTCATAGCTATCATTTTTCTTGCATCTTGGGGATCTATTGCCGCTGCGCTCAATGCATTGGCAGCCTGTACGATGATTGATTTTTATTGCCGTATCAAGCAGCACCGCCCCCATGCCACCGCTTCTGATGAGCATCAGGAAAAACAATATCATTTGAGCAAATGGTTTACATTGGGATGGGGTATTTTTTGTATTGTGGTAGCACAGTTCAGTAATAAATTGGGAAGCTTGATAGAGGTTGTCAATATTTTTGGGTCACTGTTTTATGGAGTCATACTTGGCATTTTTTTAATTGCTTTTTACTTTAAAAAAGTGAATGGACATGCTGTATTTTGGGGAGCATTGATAGCCGAAATATTTGTTATCACATTATTTGCACTTGATTATAATGGCATAATAGGATTTGGCTTTTTGTGGTTGAATGTTGTAGGTGCGTTATTGGTTTTATTATTGACTGGCTTCATTCATTTTATGCGAGCTCCTGCAAAATGAGCTTTGTAAATAGCTTTCGATTAAGTTTGTTTTCAAAAAATATTTTATCAACAGATTTTAAAAATTATTTTCTCATTATTGAAAATTACTACAGCATCCATCTGCCCTAAATTTGCACCACATGCATATTCAAAAACTGCTGGCACATAGTATGCTTGGTCGTGGTATATATTATATCACGGTTTTAGCAGTTACCATTTTTTTGTCTAGATATCTACAGGCAGAAGTAGCAGGTAATTTTTTCTATACACTGGTCATATTATCTTTTATCCAACTTATAGTTAGCATTACATTAGATTCGGGTATTACATACTATGTAGCAAGGCATAAAACTGTGCCTTGGCTTACTTTGTTGATACCCGTATGGAGCTTGATAGCGGGTTTGATTGGAGTGATTTTAATTCATTACTGTTTCACATTATTTCATCTAACTGCTATCGCTATGCCTTTTCAATTCTCTCTATATATTTTTTTATTTATAACGGGGCAGTGTCTTATTAATTTTAGTGGAGCATGGTTACAGGCCAATCAATCATTTTTTCTTCCTTATGCGGTACAGGCTGTATCAAATTTTTGTTTTCTTATCATTTCATTTCTCTTCATCCATTTAGAAAAGGGAACAAACCAAATCTTTCTCACTTATTTCACTGCAATATTTATTTCTGGTTTGATTTTGTATTTTCTTGTTGTATTAAAAAAGGGAAATACGCAGTCAAAAGTAAATATGCATGGATATACCTTGAAGCAAGTGTTTTCGTATTCTTTTATTGCCCTTTGGGCAAATGTTTTTTTCTTTTTAGTATATAGAATGGATGCCTGGTTCCTAAAGCAAAGCAGCATCTGTACAGCTGCCGATTTGGGCAATTATTTACAGGCCTCTCGTTTGGGGCAAATGCTACTCATACTGCCGCAAATAGCTGCTGCTGTTGTCTTTCCACAAGTAGCCTATAAAAAAGATGATAAAAATATGGTAGAACAAATTGAAATCATTTGCAGGCTTTTTGGTTTGTTTTTTTTAATATTGTTTATAATATTTGGTGTAATTGGCAATACTATTTTTCCGCTGATTTTTGGGGATAGTTTTAAAACAATGACTACTCCGTTATTAATTTTATTGCCGGGAATTTATTTTTTGTCTATTCATAATATTCTTGCTGCATGGATTGGCGGTATGGGTCAAGTAAGGCAAAATGTTATATCGGCAGGCATCGCATTAATCTTTGCATTCATTGCTTATCATTTTACCGTACCATTGTATGGAACTATAGCAGCAGCAGGAGTTAGTACCTGTGCCTATTTTATATTATTGTTTTACTCGTGTATCATCATCAGAAAAAATATAGATGTTTCTATTTTGAATTTTATTGGATTCAAGCGAACTGATTTGAAATGGATGATGAATATGCTTATTCAAAAAGATACAATGAATAAAACTGAAGCCATAATACAAACTGAAATTAATGAATAAAATTGTATGGCTTGCTTCATGGTTTCCAAGTAAAGAAGAACCGCTAAACGGAGATTTTATAAAGCGACATGCAGAGGCAGTTTCGCTGTTTAAACCAGTACATGTGATTCATGTAAAACGTCGTTTAAAGTCTTATGGGAAAACAATCATTGAAAATTACCAGGATGATAAATTTGTAAACCTTACCTACTCCATTGCATACTACAGTATGCCCAATTTATTTGGTATTGAAAAACTTGCATCTTACTGTTATGCTTTGTGTTTGTATCACAAAATGATACTTCAATATAAAACAAAAAATGGGAAGATAGATTTGATACATGTGCACATTGCATTAAGGGCAGGTTGGGTTGCGTTATTGCATCATTTTTTTTATAGAACTCCATATTTTATTACAGAACAATACAGTGGGTATATGCCCGAAGCTAAACCATTTAAGCCTGGTTTTGGTTTTTGGAGAACAAATGCTTTACGCATTATCTTTAGCCGTGTATCCTGCTTTCTTCCAGTATCTAATGCATTGGGTCATTCTTTTCAGCAGCATTTTCCTATTCGGCATCTACAGCCAATTTATAATGTTGTGAATATGGATATATTTAAAACTGATAACAATACGCCAATTAAAGATGGCATCCCTACTTTTATTCATATATCAACGCTTACTGCACAAAAAAATCCGGAGGATATGCTAAGGGCATTTCATACATTAAAGCATGAATATCTTCAAGCTTTTTTATTACAAATAGTAGGACCTTGCAGATCTGATTTAAAACAATTGGCGCAGGATTTGGCAATTGATGATTGTATAGCATGGATTCCAGAAACCACACAGCAGTCATTGTTCAAGCTGATACAGCATGCTGATGCTTTAGTACTCTATTCAAGATTTGAAACATTTGGTTGTGTAAATATGGAAGCTATAGCCAGTGGCATTCCAGTTGTGGTAAGTGATTTACCCGTATTTAGAGAATATCTTTTAGAAGGTATAAATGCATTTTTTGCAGAAACAGAAAATCCTAAACAACTTGCTGCCACACTCCATAAGTGCATTGAAACTATGCCTTTTAATAGCAAGTCCATTGCAGCTACTGCTCATGATTTTTCATATCAGCATATAGGTGCTAAGCTGATAGAAATCTATAAAAAATATTTGTAGGTTAATTGGTTTGGCTAAATCCAAGATCTCCAAATGCAATAAGACACATGATGCAGATAAATAACCAAGTATATGTATAGTAGTTAATGAAATTATTTGATTTTACATAGAGTCTTCTCCAAGAGTTTCCAGTATCTGCAGCTTCTTTATTGTAAAATTTAAAATAACTTGTAATAACATATACCGGATTGAGACTATCAAAGCCAATAGGTAAAATTATTTTTAATAACAATCCTAATACAGCAATGATGTGTAGGAATGGAAGCAAGGCATAAATTGATCCTAAAATTATTTCCACTTGTTGAGTTTAATACAAAAAATTGTGTGCAGCTTTCCCGTTGCGCAAGATATATAATTTGTTCATATTTATGGTGCGAATATTTCTATAGATTTATTACGGTTCTATAATATTCTAAAATCTTGCTTATTGAATAAGAGTTATTCCAATTGCAAATTTTACAAGAATCCATAAAATGACACAGCTAGGAATATTAAATATCTGCCTATCAAATTTTTCAAATGATACTGATCGAAATACATAATTCTTACATGTACAATTTACAAAGCTTATTTTTATCTACGCATTATTGAAGCGGATATTGACTACAGAAATTATTGTATGCAGTTGGCTGTAATTAAAGAGTTCACCTCAGACCTACCAAAAAATGATGACACAAAATTTATTATAGAAAAGGTATCCGAATTTCTAACTATTTCACAATCAGATTTTCAATATTATACTTGGAAAATTCCTTTATATTTACTTTTTCTTTTATTGCTTGTTGGACTTGTAGCTTGAACAAATATATTTATAGACTTTCTAATCTACAAAACAAAATCAGAGACATGCAACGTATTATTGGTACGGTAAAATTTTTGCTGAAAGCTTCAGTGAGTTAAGCTTAATTCTAAGATAACTTTTAATTCCATTTACCAAATAAATGTTGGTATAATGCTAATCATTTCCCGTAGGGATAAAATACCGAATCAATTTTTGAATATGTATGATTTATCAATATCATGTACCCCCAATTAGTGTCTAACTTTTTGGGGGAAGTCTATTTAAAGGGGCTTTGAGTTTATTATATTTTATGATGAATCTCTTACAACAAGGGATGACCAACAATTACAAAATAAAAATTTATATCCTATATCTCCGTATTGCCTTGTCACCAACAATTAGTTGGTCATATAGCTTTCTACAGGCTCACAAGTACAAATTAAATTACGATCACCATGTGTATTGTTGACTCTTGATACAGATGGCCAAAATTTATTTTTTGTAACATAGAATAATGGGAAAGCAGCTTGCTGTCTGCTGTAGCTATGTGGCCACTCGTCTGCTGTTACAACAGACTGAGTATGTGGGGCATTTTTAAGCGTATTATCTTTCTTATCTGCATTGCCTGCTTCAATTGCTTTTATTTCCTCTCTAATACTAATCATTGCATCACAAAAACGGTCAAGCTCTGCTTTGTCTTCACTCTCTGTAGGCTCTATCATAATAGTGCCAGGTACAGGAAAACTCATGGTAGGAGCATGAAAGCCATAATCGATTAATCTTTTTGCTATATCTTCTGCTTCTATTTCTGCTGTTTTCTTAAATGGTCTTAAGTCCACAATAAATTCATGTGCACAAGTGCCATTGGTGCCGAGATAGAGAATGTCATATTCATTTTGCAATCTGGCCCTCATATAGTTTGCATTTAAAATAGCATACTCAGTGGCTTGCTGTACACCGTCATAACCCAACATCCTGATATATGCATAGCTGATAAGAAGAATGGATGCAGATCCAAATGGAGCAGCACTTACTGCTCCATTTTCTTGGCCACCTTTCCATGTATTATGACCGGGAAGGAATGGTTCTAAATGTTGCTTTACACAAATGGGACCCATGCCGGGGCCTCCACCACCGTGGGGTATTGCAAAAGTTTTGTGTAGGTTTAGATGGCATACATCTGCACCTATTAAACCGGGTGCAGTAAGACCAACTTGTGCATTCATATTTGCCCCATCCATATACACTTGTCCTCCATGTGCATGTATGATAGCAGTAATTTCTTTTACCGTTTCTTCATATATGCCATAAGTACTTGGATAGGTAATCATAATGCCGGCAAGCGTATCAGCATATTGCTCTGCTTTTGCTCTCAAATCTTCAGTATCAATGTATCCATTTTCTAAGGCTTTTACTACAACTACTTTCATGCCTGCCATGATAGCACTTGCAGGGTTTGTGCCATGGGCCGATATGGGTATAAGCATTACTTTTCTATGATGATCGCCACGGCTTTCATGATATCCTTTTATAGAAAGCAGTCCGGCATATTCACCCTGTGCACCACTATTAGGCTGAAGGCTACATGCATCAAATGCCGTTATTTCACAGAGGTACGCAGCAAGTTCATCTACAATTTGCTTGTAGCCACCAGCCTGTTCAGCCGGGGCAAATGGATGTATGCGGCTCCAATGGCTCCAACTTAAAGGCATCATTTCTGATGCTGCATTCAACTTCATTGTGCAGCTGCCAAGTGAAATCATACTTGTATTTAAGGAAAGGTCTTTATTTTCCAATGCCTTAATGTAGCGCATCATCTGGCTCTCTGTTCTATAACTATTGAATACAGGATGAGTAAGAAAATTGCTGCTACGTTGTAAGCCCTCCGGTATGTTTGAAAGATTTAAACTGTCAGGAATATTAATCCATATTGATTTGTCATTACATATAGTTTGTATCAAAATACTTAAATCATTGAGATCGACCGTTTCGTCTAGAGCTATAGAAAAATGATCCTGATCTGGATAAAATAAATTTATTTTTGCGGCCTCTGTTCTTGCTTTTATTTGTTCTATCTCCGTGCTATGCACGGTAATGGTATCAAAGAAGTTTTGATGTACAACATGAAATCCTTTTTGTTGTAAATAACTTGACAAGATATTTGTAAACTGACTAGTACGCTGCGCAATGTTTTTTAAACCTTCGGGTCCATGATACACTGCATACATAGCAGCCATATTTGCCAATAAAGCCTGTGCTGTGCAGATATTTGAAGTTGCCTTTTCTCTCTTAATATGTTGCTCTCTGGTTTGCAAAGCCATTCGCAATGCCCTGTTTCCTTTAGCATCAATGCTTACACCTATTATTCTTCCGGGGAGGTTGCGTTTAAAATCTTCAGTCGTTGCAAAGAAAGCGGCATGTGGGCCACCATAGCCAATAGGAACGCCAAGCCTTTGGGCACATCCGCAAGCTGCATCCGCACCCAATTCTCCGGGAGGAGTGAGCAAGGTAAGTGCTATTAAATCTGTAGTCATTACTACATAAGCACCTTGTGCATGTACAGCAGCAATAAAGGTTTTATAATCTGTAATAGAACCTGCTGCATTAGGATATTGTATGAGTGCACCAAAGTACGATTGATCAATTTGTGCAGTAGCATAATCTCCAATTACGACTTCTATATGAAGCGGAGTGGCACGTGTACGAATGACTTGTTGTGTTTGTGCAAATACATGTTGATCTACAAAAAACTTTGGCCGCTCAATGGCATCATGATTACGATTGAGTGCATTAAAAAACATACTCATTGCCTCCGCTGCGGCAGTGGCTTCATCCAGTAATGATGCATTGGCCACAGGTAGTGCAGTAAGGTCGCTCACCATTGTTTGAAAATTGAGTAAGCTTTCTAATCGGCCCTGCGAAATTTCTGCTTGATATGGTGTATATTGTGTGTACCAACCAGGGTTTTCAAAAATATTCCTTAAAATAACAGGAGGTGTAAAAGTGTCATAATAACCTTGTCCGATATAATTTTTAAAGACTTTGTTCTGTAGAGAAATATTTTTGATATGCTTTAAATATTCCGCTTCACTCATTGCCGCAGGCAGATTTAAAGGCTTTTGGTGACGAATGTCAGTTGGCACTGTTTTATCTACTAATTCTTTTAAGGATGATACACCAATGGTAGTAAGCATTTCCGCTGTTTCTTCAGCATTTGGTCCATTGTGGCGTCTTTTAAAATCGTTTGATTGTATTTCCAGAATATTCATATAGAGCAAAAATTTTTTGAGTGCGCAAAAATAATTGTATTGGATTTATTTTACAATTTGGTTTAGGAAATTGACCTGAAAAATGCAAACTCCATTAATTCTTTTACTTTTGCTGCTTCAAGTTTTATGTCAACAACACTCAACAGGCCCATAAGGGTATTAGTAGCAAAAGTAGGTTTAGATGGCCATGACCGTGGTGCAAAGATAATTGCGGCAGCACTTAGGGATGCAGGTATGGAGGTGATCTACACAGGACTTAGACAAACCCCTGAAATGGTTGTAAATGCTGCACTTCAGGAAGATGTGGATGCAATCGGCATCAGCATATTGAGCGGAGCACACAACACTGTTTTCCCAAAAATACTTAGTTTGATGCATGAAAAAGGAATGACTGATGTATTACTTACGGGTGGCGGCATTATTCCAAATGATGATATGGAAGCATTAAAACAACAAGGTGTAGGACAATTGTTTGCTCCCGGCACTCCTACACAAGATATTGCAAGGTATATTACTGAATGGGTTAAATTGAATCGCAGTTTTTAACTGCTTTCAGTTTCCTTTTCTTGCAGCAATGATGCTTTGATAAAACCATCCAATTCTCCATCCATTATGGGCTGTATATTACCTACCTCATATCCTGAACGATGATCTTTAATCATTTTGTATGGATGAAATACATAACTCCTGATTTGACTACCCCATTCTATTTTCTTCTTACCAGCATTCACAGCATTTTTTGCAGCTTCTCTTCGCCTTAGTTCTTCTTCATAAAGTCTGCTCCTTAGCATTTTTAATGCAAGCTCTCTATTTTCACCTTGTGTGCGGGACTGTTGACATTCTACAATAATACCACTAGGTGTATGCTTTAATCTTACAGCAGTTTCTACTTTATTTACATTCTGCCCACCCTTGCCTCCACTTCTATAAAACTCCCATACCAAATCTGCCGGATTTACTTCTATTTCAATGGTATCATCTATCAGCGGATAAATAAAGACACTGGCAAAAGAAGTATGCCTTCTGGCATTACTATCAAAAGGAGATATGCGTACCAACCTGTGTACACCGCTTTCTGTTTTTAAGAACCCATACGCAAAGGGGCCTTCAAACTGTAGTGTGGCAGATTTTATACCTGCACCATCACCTTCCTGAAAATCAATTTCTGTAACTTTCCAACCTTGTTTTTCGCCGTACATTCTGTACATTCGCAATAGCATTTCCGCCCAGTCCTGACTTTCCGTACCTCCTGCACCCGGATTGATTTGTAATACCGCTGGCAATTCATCCTCCGGTTGATTGAGTGTGCTTTTAAACTCAGCTTCCTCTAATAGTTGTAGTGCTGCTTCATAAGCAGTGCGGGTTTCTTCCTCTGTGGCATCCCCAGATTTCCAAAAATCAAACAATACTGAAAAGTCATCCGTAGCCACTGCTACTTTATCATATAATTTTAACCAATATTCATTAATCTGTATTTCTTTCATCACCGCTGTTGCTCGGGCATTATCATCCCAAAATCCCAAAGACAAACTCAGCCTGCGATCATTTTCAATTTTGTATTGTCGGTTATCAACGTCAAAGAAACCTCCTTATCCCGATTAATCGGGACCGCATATCCTTCAATTGCTCCTGTGTCATAGGTTGCAAATATATACGAGATACATATCTGTATTAGCTTACTATACTTCAATTTAATTCCTGATATATATATTAAGTTAAAACACTGTAATGATTATGCAATGCGCTCCTCATCGTACTTTCAAACAATCCAAAGAAAGACTGACTCAAAGAATGACTATTACGATTAAATGCATGACCATTACTGTTCAGAATTTAGATTAATACAGTATTGATATTTATTCGTACCAACAGATGCTGTATTTTGTTTAATAGGGTACTGGAGTTTTCATAATGATTTTGAATAAAAACTGTTATTGTAAAAATATTTTTCAAAATTTAGAGTAACATTTTTTTAGTTTATTGTTCTACATATATACAAATTGATCAATCATCTTTTCAGGGAATTTTTCTCAGGATAGAAATTATCGAATTTGTACACTCTTCACAATATAAACTAATAAAATGAATTACAAAATCAATGGTAACCTTAGTGGTTATGTATGCGAGGAATGCACAGAAGCAATTTTTCCCGCAGTTGTTTATCTTTATTTACCCTGGCAGCAGGAACGTGTATTGGCCGATACAGTAGCCAATACAAAAGAAACTTTTAGGTTAGTAACACCTGAGGAAAAAATGCAGCGAAATGATTTGTTGATTGCGAAAAGCACAACAGATGAAAAAGGAAATTTCGAATTTGTGGTAGATGAAAAATATTTATCAACCGCTTTTGATATTGACTTTGAATGTGGCACTGTGCCACGCACCCCACCCCGCAAACCCCGCCGCACTCCACTTCAGTTTCATCTTACTACATTTTATCCTCAATACAAGATTGAAAACCAAAGGGAATCTTATAACTATTCATTCAATTACATCATCTCTTCTAAATGGTGGTGTTTTATTAGAGGTTATTATTTTGATGCTTGGGTTATTTGTGGTCATCTTCGCAATTGCGTAACTCAAAAGCCAATTGCAAATGCAGTGGTAAAAGCTTATGATGCAGACTTTTTTTCGGATGATTTTTTGGGTACCGCTACTACTGATGCAAATGGACAATTTAGAATAGACTATACCAGTGCAGATTTTAAAGTAAACTTTCTTCCACTTAGTCTTGAAACGGATCCCAGTTTTCCATTCTTCAGTAGTGGTCCGGATGTTTATTTCAAAGCAGAAATAGCAGGTACAAATTTAATCAATGAAACTGCTGCAAATAGGCGAAATAATGTAGGCTATTGTCTATGTGTAGATTTATGTAGTACAGTAAATGTAGGCGATGTAACGGATAATTTTCCAAGTGCTTGGACAGGTATAGGGTCTGCTTTCAATATTACATTTGGCGGCACAAAAGGATTTGATGCAGCAGGCTATGCAGGCATTGGTAAATATGCACTGACAGAAGTAATAAAGCTTACAGGACAAGCACCTGCAAAATCAGCCGCAGGAAACCCTATTGAATATAAATTTGAAGTGAGTACAGCTACTACACCAAATGGAGCAGCTGCTCCCAGTTTTTCAACTGCCACTACAAAAGTAATTGGTAAAGATCCCGGTTTGTTTGCCGCCTCCACAGTGGCACAACTTTATCAAAAAGTATTTCCATTTAATGTATATGATGTAGTGAGTGATCAATCAGATTTTGATGCAGAGGGATGGTTTGACATTAACAATGCTATAGCACGTACACAAGTGATTCATGCACTTGGTTCACTAAGCGATTATTGGTTTATTGATAGTGATACGCTTATTAGTTTAAATACTAAAGCTTTAACAAATCAAGCAGACTTGAATGAGAATGATTATCCAACCGGCAGTTCCGTACCAGCCAATTCAATGGCCATCGAAAAGATTGCTATCCGTTTTACTATCCGTGAGGTGATTGATAAAGCTGCAAATAGCTTCAATGTATTACCCTCAAGTGGTAAAATATTAAACTCCGCAATCATTAATAACAATAGTTCAGTGGTAAAATTGAGAATATCTGAAATGGATGTATTGGGAGATTGTGCACCAATAAGTGGACTCTTAAATGCACGGTACACTGTATATCATCCACACCTCCAAAGTGTTAGTATGAACTTACACAACAATAGTTGGAGTATCAACAGAAATTATAATGATTTAGGCCCTGTGGGACATGTAATAGGATTGGCTGGCAATACAAATGCAGCAATAGAAGGTGGCAGTAATAATGCCCTACCACTCAATCCGGCAAACGATTTGGACCGTTGCACCTATGCACTGACAATCTATGTGAATCGCCGTTTACACAATGGAGATTCACCAATAAATCAAGAAGATAAGCAAATACTTTTCTTCTATGATATTTGATTCATAAGAAAAATGAGCGCAACCAAAACAACTCATTTTCGTTTTTGATGAATCATAAAAAAGGGTCTGTATGTATGAGATACAGGCCCTTTTTCGATTAGGAGTTTTGTTCAAATCTGATGCATCAAAAAAGTATTGTTCAATAGCAGATCAATAAATTCATTATTTCTGATCCTCAATTCTTTTCAATGCCTGTTTTGCATCTTCTAAATCTGGCTCCATTATTAATGCCTGATGATAATATTCAGTAGCATATTGTGTATTGCCATTTGCAGCATACATGCGGGCCAAATTGTTGAGCACCCTCGCATCTTTGGGAAATAAGATTCTATTGATTGCATAACTGGCAAATGCTTTTTTTGTATCACCATTTAATTCATATATAATTCCAACCGTATTTAATTCAGATCTTGTTGAAACCATAGGCTTTAATTTATCTGCCAGACGAGTCGAATCAAGGAGTAAATCATCAGCATCAGTTGTATCCATGAGTTTCATCCAGGCAAAGCCTGCTGCATAGTGTGGTGTATATGGCTCTTTTTTTACAATACTACGCATATCTTCAATCCAATTTTTTTGGGGATACTCAATCACTCTACCCATCTCTATTCCTGCTTTAGATATAATCAAGGTGGGTATCCTAAAAATATATTTACCCCGCTCTTCCATTCCCGGGCTTTCCTTATACGTACTATCTTCATTATCTACAAAAACAAGATTTATTTTATCTTTTGGAAAATGAATATAGTCGAGCATTGCATATAATCTGGGCACTTCTCTGCGGCTATCTCCACACCATGTTCCCATAAATAGTTGAAGTGTAATATCCTTTAAATCTTTTTTTAGTTTTCTGGCCATCTTTACAGAAAAATGTGCCGTATCAACAGACTTAGTAAACCAAGCATCAAATGGAGTTTCTTGCAATGCTTCAAATGTTTGACTCCCCAATAAAATTGTATCATTTCCAGCTCTCACAATATATTTTTGTTGTTGGCAATTCCCCCTACTCGAGCAGGTCGGGTTGCAAAAGCGGGCTAACGATTGAGCAATT
>CALAGJ010000113.1 GCA_937892395.1 uncultured Parafilimonas sp. | reverse complement strand
TATGTATGGTTTTTGTAAGCTAAGGGTTTTGTCTAGTTCTGTAGCAGTGGAAGTTAGGATTTCATTCTCCTTAAACCTTCGAGCTGTTTCTTTTACTAATGCAAATGCTTCGGGCAATATTTTTTCTAAAATTTCTTCAATTTTCTTATTCCTGTCCTTGGCTAATTCATCTACTTGTTTATATAGCGTATCTCTACCCTGAATATCAGATTCGGGAAGTCCTTCTGCAATTTGTTTATGATTTACAATATCTGCATCTATTGCAGAAAGATGCTCTTTAATTTTTGCTTTTAGTTCCTGTGTTTTATTACGAAGGTTATCATTGCTTAATGTTTGATAAGTATTAAAAACAGTATTTATCTGCTCCACAAAAGGGCGAATTTTATTAACGTCCTTCTCACTTTTATTGCCTCCGAGCAGCTTTGTAAGAAATTTTATCATGACCTAAATGGTTATTATTTTTAATTTGATGCTATATTTTACAAATATTGTGCGGCTTATATTTGTAAGCCAACCTGTCATATTTGGGGGGACAAATGTAAATCTTTTGTATATGCTGGTTTCACTAATCAGGATACAAATTTGAGTTTAACAAGCAGGATACCCTGCTATGGGTATTTGATATGTAGAATTGTTATTCAACTTTGCAATATTCGTCAAGCTATAAATCGTATATTATGAAACAGTTTAGTGTATTGTGCTTATTAAGTTTATTGATGGCATCTGTGGTTGATGCCCAAACTTCTACTACAAGCACAGGTAGGATAGACAGTCTTAAAGATGGATGGGGTGAATACTATTACTACACGGGTGAAATAAAAAATAAATTGCCAAATGGCTTGGGAGTGGCTCATTACAGCGGAGATTATGTACTTTGGTATGCCGGTTATTTCTTAAATGGAAAATTCGAAGGCAAAGGTGCATTGGTTTTCAAAGACGGTTTCTTTCTAAGTGGAAATTGGAAGGCAGGAAAGCTAAATGGCAGTGGTACTAATTTAACCAAAGATAAAGATATATATATAGGAGATTTTAAAGATGGTTCAAAACATGGGCAAGGTGCTTATGTGTTTAATGATAACAGTATTCTTTCGGGAAGTTTTAAATCAGACAGGTATGATGGTAGATGTGTTTTTATAAATTCAGCAGGAGATATTATCAGTGACAATATCTATGCATCTGATAAGAAAAATGGGTCAGGATATCAATATGAAGTAAAGGATAAAAAACTATACAAAGGAGTATGGAAAGATGGTGAATGGCAGAATGCTAATGAGGGATCATACAACTCTTTTCTACTCAGTAATACATTTACTGGTGAAAAAAAAGATGATTATATCCTGATGGGTTCTGTGGACAAAGCAAATGATTATTTATTGACTGATTCCTGTTTTTACTATGATTTAAACAATCACAAAAAATATTTTGGCATATATACGGCAGGTTTCTTAACAAGTGGACTTACTGTGCGGGACGACTCCACAGTATTTGTTGGGAAACTTAACAAAGAAGGAGCTCAGGGCTTATGCCAATTCTATAAGAAAGGCAAATATTATGATGAAGGTACATATATAGATGATTTTCTTTCGGGTTCAAATTGTATGTCCATAGATTTAGAAAAAAAGACTTTATACTATGGTGAAATGAGAAACAAAGGGGAGTTTTCTGGAAAGGCATGGTTTGTATCAAAGGGCGGCACCTTGTACAATGGCACTTACGTGCTGGGCAGTTTTACAGGCAGTGGTACTAAAACAACCTTAGATGGACTTTGCGTAAAAGGAACATGGGATGATGGGGATTTAAAAAGCTTAGAGAGTTTAACTGACTACAAGGGGCAGAAGCTAAATATAAAGCCTGCAAACATGACTGATATGATTTCACTCATGTCTAGATTGAGCGAAAATGAGTTGGATGCACTTATTGGTGAAGATGAGTTGGACTGGACAAATGATATGGCTGAATACATTTACACTAGCTACCTTCAACTTCCAAATACAGAAGAGACATTTATTGTTGAAGATAACGACTATTATTTATCTGCTTATAGCATCTTAAAACGAACAGATAATTATGAAGCTGCAAAGACTTTATACAATACCGTTTGTGCAGATATTAAAAAAGCGAACCCAATTGTAGAAGCTGGCACTGCTGCTGTTTCAATGTTGGGGGACATACAAAGTGCAGACGCCGATGATGCAGCAACAGTTAGTCTTTTCAAACCATCCAAAGCATCAAAAAAATACAGTGATTTTTCTGTGGCAGTAAGACTAAGTAAGGATGCGGATGACAACTATGAAGTGGCAGTTGTTTTTGGCTCAGATGCCTCCCTTTTTGCTGATTAAGATTTTTTTCTTTCGGGGTAAATGCATACTTGAAAAAGTGTGCATTTTTTATTTTGTATTCATTAATTTAGGGTTAATTTACTACAGCTGTGGTTTTGGACATCTATATCCTGATAGATTAAAGGAAAATCCTAATTGAATAGTAGCAAAAGCGTCTTTTTGTAGGCTATTTCCTCTTTGTCTTCCTTTAATGCCAATAGGGTCTCCAAGTTCAATACTTCTATCCTGCAGTAAAAATGCAATACTTCTGTCACCATTTGCATCATTTGGAAAAGCTGACTCGCCGGCATATACAGTACTTACATCATCCAGATAATCTGTATTTGTAAATCGGTAGTTTATTTCCCCAAACAAATTGACATTTTCACTTAGCCCAAACTTTAAACCCACACCAAAAGGAAATGATATGGCAGTAGTACTATAAGGCTTAGAGGTATTTGGCAAACCCGATGACTGACCTTCTGTATTTAATCCACGCAGATAATATTTTTCATCATCTAAATAAGCATAAGGATCATATAAAAATGCACCAACTCCCAAATGTAGATAGGGAGTAAAATTGTACATTTCTGAACCGGGAACAAATTTAAAAAAATTAAAATAGCCGCTTATAGAAGCTTCCCAGACACTGGTATTAAAACTTAAATTTCTGGTTTGCTGAGTTGTATTCTTACTATAAATATCTGAATACCCAAGCATGGCATAGCTGCCGCCAATACGTAGTCCAATATAATTATTAAATTGTTTGATATAATATAATCCTGCGGCAAACTTGGGTCTGTTAATGGCGGCACGAGTATTCAGATCTCCAAAATAATGACCAAGTCCGGCAGAAATTCCAACCTCGCCTGAGTGTATATATGTATCATATTGTGCAGTGGCATTTTGTAGAATACCAACTGATAACAATACAATTATTCCTTTTTTTAACATGAGTGCAAAATAAGCATTTAGGTCATAAACGCATTATGAAAGCATTTAGTACCTGCTTGATTATTAATTTCTTTTATCCAAACCCCAATTCAGTTTTGTGCGCAAGGTGCTTAGAAAATTATTTTCATTCAGTCTTACCAGATTTACAGAAAAATTTTCTTTTTTAACTGCAATTTGTATATCCTTGGGTACAATTTCCCTACGGGCATCCAAGGCACAAATACAGTCATTGCTGCGGCTTTCAATTTCAAATGAAATTACATTTTTATCGGGAACAATCATGGGTCGCACATTTAGATTGTGGGGCGCAACCGGGGTAATGACAAAACTTGCTGAGTCTGGAAAAACGATGGGACCATTACAACTCATACTATATCCGGTACTACCGGTGGGTGTAGATACAATAAGGCCATCGCTCCAGTACGTATTTAAAAATTCTCCATTCAGATAGGTATGAATTTTAATCATGGCAGAAATATCCCTTTTTAAAATGGCAAACTCATTCAATGCAAAAGGAGCATCACCAAAAAGCGGGGTATCTGCATCTAAATGTATCAACGTTCTTTTATCAATTACGTAGCTATGCGCAATGAGTGCATCTACTGCAGATGATATTTCTGTACGACCAATGCCTGCTAAAAAACCTAATCTGCCGAAATTGATGCCTAATATGGGTATGTTCTTATCCTTTACAAGTGTAACGGCATCCAGTATGGTGCCATCTCCACCAAGGCTAATTAAAAAATCAACAGACTCATCTAAGTCCTTGTGATTAATAAAAATTTCTGATTGTGTCGGCAATATTTCTGCAGGATAATGGCTTAGCGTATGGTGCATCACTATATCCACATGATGCTTGGTTAATTGCTGAATCAATTCCTGCAATTCTTCTTTTAAATCCTGCTCTAATCCGCGGCTATACAAGGCAATCTTCATAATAAATGCTTGGGCCTTGCAAAATTAGGGAGTATTGGTACGCCTTTATTGCAATAAATTCTCTATTGTGATAAGTCGTAAATACAGGAATTCACTATGCTAATTTGGATTCAAAGTTTGTGGCAACAGATCTTCAAATCATTATTTTACATGTTCTATATCTTGCAGAAAAGATTTTGCACGTTCATATTCTATGGCTGTTGGAGGTACTTGCTGGAGTGTACTTACCACATTGCTCCAATCATCCATTTGACTGTATGCCACTGCCATGAGGAGCATAGCCTCATACTTAAATGCAGATCTGCCATTTGAAATTTTGGAAGCAATATCAATAGCTTCTTGGGATTTATTTAATTGTAATAATGCTTTTATTGCTATTATTTCAAGGGCTGCGTCCGGATGATTACGAATATATGGCTGTATGAAATTCAACACTTGTTGAGGTTGATTACCATTAAAGAACTGTTCTACCTGATATAGTGTATCATCATTTGATCCTCTTTCTGTAAGTGAGATATTTTCTTTCGGAAAATGCATAGCCAGCAGCTCTTCTTTTGAAACACTATTGGGAGCAAAGAGCCATTTACCGACAAAGAGCAAACCAATAATAGAAGCTGCAACAGCCGTAATTTTGAAAATTCTATTCATGGAAACGATAGGTGCTTTTGCTTGATGAAAATGTTTCTTGCTTAAAGCATTTATTGTTTCTATGGTACCCTTTTCCTGTTCGGGATTAGTTTGCATTTCTTCATCAATTAGCTTATAGACTTTTATGGTTGTAGCCAATTGTTTGTTTTCACTTATTTGCTTTTCAAAAATCTCTTTTTCGTGGCTATCTAATTCATTGTTGAGATAGCGTTCAATTTTTTCAAATTCCATTTTTTTCATTTTTTAATCCCACATTAAATCTTCAAATTCTGGACTTTGTTGTATTAGAGCGGTTAATTTTCCCACACATTCACTTTTTCTTTTTCTGATATAGCCATGAGAAGTTTGCAAAATTTTAGCAATTTCTTCTTGTGGTATTCCACTCCAATCTAAAAGTAGCAACTCTCTACAGGATTGGCCTAATTCTTTCATTTTTTTATCTAATAGAACTTTTCTATCGAGGCCCATTTGTATTTTGCTTTCGTTCTCAAATACATTTTCCTCTATAGTATAACCACAAGTGTCAGTAAATGTTACCCTGTTTTTCTTTTTTATTTTTAATTCATTTACCCACATGTTTTTGCAAACGGTGTATATAAATGCATTAAAGGGACAGGTAAGTACAAAACCTTTTAAAGCCCTCTGATGAATTTTTAATAAAGCATTCTGAAAAATATCCTCGGCATCAGCTGTTGTACCACCGTTCTTATTAATCATTTTAATTATAGCAGGGGCATAGTTTGCAAACAACTCATCCATCAAGGCATAATCATTATCCAATAAGGCTTGAATATATTTTTGATCACTGTGCATATGAAAGCATCAAAATAATAGGAATCTTTTTAGTTTGAAGGTAACATTTTTTCATGACTGTGGTTCTACATCAATAAAATTTTAAAAAATGAAGCCTGCTATAAATTTTCTATACCTAATACTATTTTGGTCTCTTTTTCAATGGGCATGTACAAAGTCAATAAAAGAAGACTTTATACCCGAAAAGGAAATTGCATTCGATGCAAGCAATACGACTATAAAGCCCAATATCATCCTTATAGTAGGTGATGATGTTGGTTATGAAATCCCTACTTTTAGTGGAGGCAATTCATATAGCACGCCAAACTTAGATTTTATGGCAGCTAATGGAATCTCCTTTACTGACTATTATACAAATCCCGACGGACCTCCGGCAAGGCTATCCCTACTTACCGGAAAATATAATATCAGAAATTGGGAAAGGTTTTTATATATCGCACCGGAAGACAAAACATTTGCAAATCTTTTAGAAAATAAAGGATATCAAACATGCTTTGTGGGCAAGTGGCAATTGGATGGTGGTCATGAATCTATTACCTCACATGGTTTTAATAAATACCTGGCCTTTATGCCTTTTAATAAGGAGGGAAATAATGGGCATGATCAATTTTATCACAGATATAAAAATCCGTATTTGTACGAAAATCAGCAATGGTTGCCAGATAGTGTAGTGAAGGGTAAATACTCTGAGGATATGATGTATGATTATGCTGTAAATTTTATTGATAGCAATAAGGACAAGCCATTTTTACTGATGTATTCACATTCCCTCTGCCAGCGGCCATGGTCTCCACCGCCATCGCACCCTGATTTTGCCAGCTGGAACCCCGATATTGATGAAAATGGGAATGGAAATATCAATTATTTTCCAGCGATGGTAAATTATATGGATTACATCATAGGTAAGCTAATTCATAAAGTGAATACAACAGCATTAAGTGCGCCTACTTTAATCATATTTGTTTCTGACAATGGTACCAATCCTTTAATTACTTCTATATACAAAGGACAAACCGTAACAGGTGGAAAAGGAGAAACTTCTCGAAAAGGAATAAACGTACCCTGTATAGCATATTGCAAAAATTATATAAAACCAGGTTTGCCAGATACATCACTAATTGATGTTACGGATTTTATGCCCACATTTGGACAATTGGCAAATGCAAAAATTCCTCAATCATGGGGTACTATGGATGGTTATACATTTATGGATAATTTAAATAGAAAGCCAATAAAGGAACGTCCTTGGATATACTGTTATTGGCCTGTATCTACTTATTCTACAGCAAATGATGTCAGTTATATTTTTAATAAGGAGTATAAAAAATATGATAGTACGTCCGGCAACTACTTTTTTAATATCAGCAATAAAAATCCTGAATTATTAGAAAATGCACTAAAAGACGAAATGCTTTCTCCCTATGAAATGAATACAAAAACTTATTTTGACAGTATTTTAAATAGCTTTGGAACATTAAAATAAACCTCGTAAAATTTTAAATATCATTACAAAATACAAAAACTAAATTATGACAAAAAAAAGCTTGATTTACATATGCCTGATCTTTGTTTTAAGTGGTATTGTGCTTTCATTTACAGTACCCACTTCACAAATGATAAAAGACATTGCAAGAGCAATTGGCGAAGTAATCCAATACACTACTTCCAACTCACTTAGAGTTGTTCTGCCATCTAATTACCCATATCCGCATGCCAGAGATGGCGGATCTTCAAATATAATAACTGGCGATACTTGTACAACAATGGTGTTTGAATATGGGGATGGAACTTTTACCACAAATTTTACCTCCACACACAACTATAATCCAGCACCAAATGGCAATTTATTTGTATCCCTTACTCGGTATTATGACACTACTGATATGCCGGATTTATATTCCCGCAATACAACTGGAATCACTCTGTCGGGACTACCCAATAACAATACCCCATTCTTAAGCCAGAATCAAAGTTTTGATTTGGTGCCGCATGTGGGCACGATTGTACCGCATGATACCACGCATTTTATCATTCCATTTAAGAATACAAACAGTTTATTTATATGTTTTTATAACAATGAAGGTGCTCGGTTTTTTGGAAGTATCCCAGACCCAAATTCTTCAATGAATATTAATGGTTTAAATATCCCATTTATAAGAGTACATAATGGACAAAAAGTTTATACAAATGTTGATCAGATTCCAAGCACTTTATTTTCAGGTTATTCCGCTCAAGCGGCTTCATTAGTTAGCTATATAAATGCACAACAGAATTCTGGTCTAAGATTTTCTGATTATTTTATTATCTATAACAGCAATGACACACCAAGATTTGTCGAAAAAAATATGTTTTTCAGTTTGCCCCCTATTTCAAATTATTTGATACCGGGATTGGATAATAATGTTACAACTGTGCGGTTAGTCAAATATGATATAAACGCCAATAAAGACAAGCCTGCAAATAATATTACTGTTGACAAAAATTTACAATATGTGGCACGCCCAAGAGACCCCAATAATATTTTGGTAAACCCCGGCTGTCTTTCTTCAAAAGGAGCCACACACATGGTTACTATCAATTTTCAAAATCTGGGGTTAGGAGTAGTGCAAAATCAAATCATTCTAAAAACAACTATGCCACATGAGGTTATGCAATCTGTAAACCCAAGTGAAATAGTATTAGGCTCAGTATCTATTCCAATCGGTAACATTTTGAATGGTACATCTTCACATAAAATTGAGCGCAAAATATCTGGTGTCAGTGGCGTTCCAGATACGCTTATACTTACATTGAAGAGCCCACCGTCAAATCCACCTGAAACATCAAAGCCTCTGTTAAAGGGGTTAACAGGTTCTGCATTTGGTGCGTTAGACCCAGCTACTATGGGCCATTTCAAGTTTGCTGTAAAACCGGGTTTGGCAGCAGCTAAGATGCCTTATCTATTTGAAACAAATATCTATTTTGACAGTGAATCACCAGTGTACACCTATTACAAAATGGATAAATGCAAGTGCATGCCAAAGGCTTTAAAGGCAATAGTAAAAGCTAATTGATGATGCGTCATTTAAGGCATTTACACTAAAAAGTAGCAATAATAAAAATAGCTATTCATAAGCGGACACCTATATTTGTTCTAAGTGTTCGCTTATGTTTATAATTCGAATCCTAATTATTAGTTTATGCATCTTTACTGCATGTCAAGATAAAGTTTCAATACAAAAAGATATTGTTCCAAACATAATTTTATTAGATGATATTCTTCAAAAAAATGATTCCCTTTATGCTGCTTATAAAAAGGAGAGAGCTACTGACTATTTAAAAACTGCACTCAATTTTTTTGACACTATCACCAACCACATTGCAGTATATACTGCTACAGATGATACGGCACTACTTCATGAAGCAGCACAGGTATTTTTATTTGCAGGAAATTATCAAAACACTTTAGGTAATTATATAGCAGCAGATAGCCTTTTACAAATATATCTCGGCGCAAAGCAAAAGCTGAATACACCAGCTAACGATTGGGATGCATACACCAATAAAATTCTTGGCGATATCTATACTCGCTTTGGGGATTATCAGGTGGCCAAATATTACAAGAAGCAATCCTTTGCTTATTATCAAGAACATCAAAATAAGAAAGAAATTTCCAGTGAATGTATCAACCTTGCTATTCTGCATAGAGAGTTGGGTCAATATGATACTGCGCTTGGCTATATCCAAAAAGGATTATCCTTAAATGAAATAGAACCAAAAAGAAAATGGTACCTTTTAATTGAACAATCACGCTGTCTAAGATTAAAGGGAGATACAACCAACGCATTTAAAGCATGGCAATTGGTGGAGCAACTTATGTCTATCGATACCAGCTTGCACAATTTTCCCCAATACTTTGCTGAGTCAAAAAAAGAAGAGGCAGCTATTTTGACCCTTCAAAAAAATGTGGTTGCAAGCCTTGATGCACTTAAGGTAGGAATGCAAGCATCCATGTTATCTTCCGATCAAAAATTAAATAGAGATATTGGCAAAATCTATATACAAATTGGCCATACCTATACATTACTCCACCAAGCTGATAGTGCCATATACAGTTATAATAAGGCACTGAACTGTGTAATAAAAACGAATAAAAACGATTTATTTTTTGTGCCCTCGGCAAATCAGTTGTATGCAGAAAATACAATTGGCGAAGCCTTACAAGCAAAAGCAGATTGGATGATGGATAATGCGCCAAAACATAGAGATTCATTGTCCTATCTATCCTGTGCAGTATCCTGTTATGAACGTGTAAATCAGGTGCTCTTTCGTTTGTTTACAGCGTTTAGCTATGATTCATCAAAACTGAACTTACTTTCAGACAGTAAACTGAGAAATGAAAAAGCCATTGCGGCAGCAAATAAATTATTTAAAATGACTGGCAATTTCAACTGGATTGTAAAGGCATTCCAATTTGCCGAATCTGATAAAGCCTATATTCTTGCAGAAGCACTAAAAAAGAATCTTTCAGACAATAGCAATGCTGGTAATATTACCTATAAAAAATTGCGACAAGCAAAGCTAAATGCAGCCATGTTAGAACGGAATTTATACCAATCGCAATCAAACAATGATAGCAATGGGGTTCGTACAAATAAAGCAAATTTGGAAACAGCCAATGAATTAATCATTGCACTCAGTAAGCAATGGCAACATGAAAATATGGGCTCTTCAGTTTGGGATGAATATCAGGATATAAATATACAAAGTATATATAAAAAACTCGATGAGCAGAAAGCAACTCTTTTAGAATATTTTCTGGGAAAATCAGAAAATTATCTTTTTATATTGAGACAAGATCATAGTATTCAATTAACCCAATTATCAGACAGTTTAGTTCCAATCACAGAAAAATTTATACAATATTTTGATCAGAGAAACTCTATTGCAAATAGCCCGGATGCTTATCTATCAGCAGCTTTCAATTGCTATACAAAAACCGCCATAGCTTCAAATGGAAACAATTCAAACTTAATCATCATACCTGATGGCATTTTGAATAAAGTACCATTTGATGCATTGGTTACAAAAATACCTACTTCAAAAAATCTTGCAACTGCAGATTATTTGGTTCATGAAAAAGTAATTACTAAAGAGTTTGCAACAAAAACAATGCTTACAAAAAAGCATCAGTTCAACAATAAGTCAATAAATATTTTTGCTCCTACTTATGCTTCAAAAAGAAAATTACAAGTGCTTTCTTCACAGAATATGGAAATAGAAGAGATAGGAAAAACATTTAAAAATCATCATACTTTTTCAAAAAATTCGGCAACAGTTTCCGCATTCAGAACAAACCGACAAGCTGATATAATTCATTTATCTGCACATGCATTTGCCAATGATTTATTCCCACCTAGAATAGAATTTTCAGATAGCACTATGTATCTAAATGAACTGTATAGCAGCTCAATGAATGCGTCTTTGGCTGTATTAAGTGCTTGCGAAACTGGCAGTGGTTTAATACAAAAAACCGAAGGACAAATTAGTCTGGCCCGAGCATTTTATTTTTCAGGGGTCAGTCAAGTAATCAGTAATTTATGGAAGGCAGATGATGCTGTATCTACAGAAATTACTATATCGTTTTATAAAAACCTTAAAGACAAATCAATATCCACTTCACTAACAAATGCTAAAAGAGCATTCCTATCAGAAGCACATAGTGCTGATAAATACTCCCCATACTACTGGGCAGGATTGAGTTTGAATGGCATTGATAGCCCTGATGCAAAAACTAAAGTATGGTTTTTCATAGTATCATTTATAGCATTATTGTTTGTCATTTTTTTTCTATCGGTATTACAAAAAAAGAAGGCAATTGACCAGATTGGGTTTGAAAAAGGCTGAGAATATACCTAAGAAAAGTATATGTCCGAATGGTAAGTCTGTCGATTTTGAAAAATGAAGCACTTTTCATTACTCATTATCCTTCACAATGAATTTTAAATGTCCTATTTTCACGCCATATATTTAAAAAATGGCTCAAAAGAAAATACTGATAGCTGAGGATGATCCCATTATGTTGGCATTGATTGAGAAGCAACTCAAAGTGCTGGAATATGAAGTGATGGCGCTTACCAATGGGCGGGATGCATTATTGAACTTAGAAAGTTTTAAACCGGATATGGTTATTACGGACCTCATGATGCCGCTCACCAGTGGATTAGAGCTCATCAGCATCATCCGGCATAAATGGGGTTCGCATTATCCTATCATCGTTCTATCTGCTATTGACGAGGAGGATACTGTAATGGAAGCATTCAATCTTGGCGCAGATGATTTTCTCACAAAACCTGTAAAGCCTGGTGAACTTGGCCTTCGTGTAAAAAGACTATTACCAAAAGCATAACTTCAACTATTTTAATAAATCTGTTCCCGAAAAACTTAGCGGTAATAAATCCGTAGCAGATTTTATTTCTATTACTTTTCCTTCCATACCAGAAAGTAAGATCCTGATGGTTTGTTGCGTTCTTATTTCAAATTCTGCAAGTGTTTGTCTGCATATACCGCATGGTGATATCGGTTGATTACTTTCCCCTTGAATATTGTTATAACTAATTGCTAAAGTTTCAATACCAATACCCGGATAGATACTTGAAGCAGCAGATAGCAAAACCCTTTCTGCACATATACCTACGGGATAACTGGCATTTTCTTGATTAGTACCTGTGATGAACTGGCCTGTTATAAATTTTGCTGCAGCCCCTACATTAAATTTTGAATAGGGGGCGTATGCATTTTTAGTTGTTTCTATTGCCATTTTCAACAAAGCGGCATCATCATCATTCAACTCATCTAACTGTAAATATTCAATATAAAAGAACTCATTTTTTTTCTCAATCATATCTTCTTTTTAGTAACAAATTGCTTACTCTGCTATCCGATGTACATTTCAATATTTTTCCGCTACAATAATATTTTTGGTATTGTAATTTACGGATGAAGTACTTGCTCACAAATGTAAAGTGAAATATGAACCGGTAAAAAAAGTTTTATACTGTTATTGATGTAAAAAGGAAAGGATATAATCTGTAATTTCTTTTCGTTGTAAGTTGTTGGCATTATCATCCATATCATTATGCAATGTATTGGAAAGTTTGATAATCTTTATTTCAAATTGTTCCTGCTCTGCAACTGTGGGCAGCACACCTTCATCGGCCAACTGGTCAATAGATCTTAGAGACAAAACTTTGGGTACAGATGCTTTTGGTAATGCCATTCTTCTATTGTCGAGTGTTATAATCTTTTCAACTATACCGGGATATTTTTGAGGAAATAAAGCTACCATATCCCCACAATTGGAGTGACCAAATAAACTAATATGTGTGAAACTGTTTTCTGGATACCATTGCTTTAGTTCATTAAGTACAAAAAGTATATTGTCAGCGCCACGCTCCCAAAAAGGGCGACGTACTATTTGAGCATTCCCCGTAAGGGGGAGTAAACTATCCGTTGAAAGTTCATGCTGAATACTTATAACAAAATATCCTTCAGCGGCAAGGGTTTCTGTAATGTACGTGTATGCCAGATAATCTCCCCCTTTGTTTTGTCCATATCCATGATTTACAATTACCGTTTTTTGGTTGAATATTTTTGGTTTATAGACTGCTACTGGTATTTGCCGATTTCTATATGGGTCGTATAATTTCAATGTATCAAACGTATAATTTTTTTTGTTATATACGGTCTGATGCTTTCCTGCCATACAGGAAGAAACTATACAATTGATGAATAAGAGTAATCAAAAATGCCTTATCATTCTATGAAATGGAGTGTAGCCACTGGGTAAGTTTTGGGGTATAAACAAAAGAAAATCCTTATTTATTTAATAGATTTAAATAGGCGCTCCCAACGTGGTCCACTATCATAGCTAAACCAGATTAAGGACGCTTTACCAACAATATGTGTTTCTGGTACAAAACCCCAGAAGCGGCTATCCTGACTCCGATGCCTATTATCACCCATCATCCAATAGTAGTTATACTGAAATGTATAAGTAGTAGCAGGTAGTCCATTGATGAGGAAGCCACTGGCTGTTTCTTCCAAACTATTGTGTTCATAATTGGTAATGATGCGACGATACAGCCCAATATTTTCGCTTGTAAGTGTTACTGTTGTTCCTTTTTTAGGAACAGTAAGTGGGCCATAGCTATCTAATGACCAATTGGAAAATTTTTCATCCCCCGGAAAATAAAGAAATCCTTCAATCTGTTGCTCCTCAAATCTTTTTATGGAAGTTACGTTTGGTTGTGCTTTTACTATGGTCATTTCCTGTGGGGTCATATTGATTTTAAAAGTCTGTATAGAATCTTTGGTAAGTTCTATTTGGCCTTTAGTATTATTTACATCAATACCTAATTTATCTTTTAAAAATGCCTCTGTAAAAGGAGTACCATTTGTTTGCACCAGATACTCTGTTTGAGATGCTTCTGCCTCATAAGCAGGCTCATCATTAATGTAAAGTTTGTTAGCCTTCACTTGTAGTTTATCCCCGGGTATAGCCACGCATCTTTTTATATAATTATCTGTTTTATCCATGGGATGTACAATAGTTGGAAACTGCGCCAGCAGTGCTTCTCTGTTGCCACCAAATTGATACCTCAACACATCGTAGTACAAAACTTTACTGCCATACTCAGGTAGGTTAATAATAGTATCTCCTACAGGTACATTAAATACGACTACATCATTTCTTTTAATGGTATCTAAACCAGGCAGTCTTTTATAGGGTAGTTGAATCCATTTTAAATAAGAAGGTACCGTTGTAGATTTTGGCATTGTATTATGTACAAATGGGAAGCTGATAGGCGTAATGGGAAGCCGACTTCCATAGCTCATTTTATTTACAAAAAGAAAATCATTGACCAGCAAAGTTTTCTCCATACTCTCCGAAGGAATTACATAGGCTTCAAACACAAATGTGCGGATGAGTGTAGCTGCTACAATAGCAAAAATACCGGCATCAATCCATTCTCTACTTCCGGGTTTTTTGTAGTGAGCAAAGCCCTGTGGGCCTACCCATCTTGTATCTTTTTGTATGCCCAGCCAGGGCAAGTATGCAAAGGGTAAAAATAGTAAGGCAGTATGATGGGGTACATTGAACTTGCCAAAATGCATTACAAAAATGATGGTAATCCACATGGTTATAAATTGGCCAAGTATGGGCACAAACTGCAGCCAAAACCAATATTTTTTGATATTACATTGCTGCACAATAATCCATGTGTTATAAACAGGAATAAGTGCCTCAGTTGGCTTAAATCCCGCTTTCTTAAACAATAAATATAAGCCTGCATGCCAGCCTATAGCACCTAAAATAAAAATAGCTAATCCCATATTTGGTTTTTATAAATGAACGCAAAAATACGTTTCTGCCATCCGCATACAAAACATTGCAATTGTATTGTAACCTGTAGCCAAACAAATCATATTAACGCTTCATTTTATCTAAAAATTATTTCTTTAATTTATATGTAGTATCTTCATCAAATATATTACAAAGATGCAGGCATTTAGTATTAAAGACGTGGAAAGTTTGTGTGGCATAAAAGCGCACACATTGCGCATTTGGGAGCATCGGTATGGTTTGGGAAGTACGGGTCGTAAAGCAGTAAAACACTTACCACGTGTTTATACAAATGATGATTTAAAGAAAATGCTTCTTGTAGCTCAGTTATATGACCGTGGACACAAAATATCTTATTTGGCAGGATTGCAACACAACGGCTTAAAAGAATTGCTGAATAAGGAAATAGAAGAAACTGGAGAGTTGTCGTTCATTCATCATATGCTAGAAGCTGCACTCTCTTTTGATGCCAAATCTTTTGAGCAATTGCTTCATCGGGCTTTTTCAGAAAAGGGATTTGAAGCTGCCCTAAAGCAAGTGGTATATCCATACTTGATACGGGTTGGAAACCTTTGGTTGCAGGATAAAACAATTCCTGCACAAGAGCATTTTGCAAGTAATATCATCAGAAATAAAATTATTCTAAGTATTGATAACTTGCCCGGCAAAACCTATCATGGAGATGCGCCTTGTACTCTTTTATTTGCACCGGCTAATGAGTATCATGAAATTCCCTTGTTGATTGCAGAATACTTTTTAAGAAGCAGACATATTCATTTAGTTAATGTAGGCTGCAATACAAGTGTAGATGTTTTAAAACAATTGATCAGTCATAAGAAAATTGCAGCTATTTATTTCCACCCTATTACAAATTTTACAGGTCATTCCTGCCAAGAATATATTGAAAATCTGAGTCTGCAATTTAAAGACTGTACCATTATCATGGCGGGTCCACTTACGAGATTTGTAGAAGCTGTTTCAGAAAATATTAAGCTACTAAAAAGTGAAGATGAAATGTTTGCTTTTTTGAAGTCATCTCATTTTATCTAAACAATGGAATCGACCTATTTCAAGTATTTTAATTCCCAATTTTGATACAGGTGTTTTTTGAGTAAAATGTTGCTAGATTTTAAAGCCATTTTATTCGCATAAAGAAATATGCAATTTTTAAAAAAACATATCCCTTGATCAAAAAAAATCCTTCGAGGCGAGATTCAAAATATGTGAATAACCCTAAAATTTATGTGCATAATTTTTTTTACACAACCTCATTTTTTTCTTTGTTTGATACAAATTTCAATTGATTGCTTGTGAAAATTTTGAAACGAAAACTACACATGCTAAAAAAAATATCGAACGAATTCATTTGATTTTTTTATACAATTTTATGTCAGTTATTTTAATCATCTTTTATATCTGCATCTGTTTCCAATTTGTATTTAAATTATTTTGAACCCTTCGGGTAATGTGATTTTAAAAAAAAGAGCCTCTATAAGTATTTGAATGAGTACTCGTATCTATGACTATAATACTTATGTTTTTGACCCGACTTTCTAAAACACCTGTATTCATTGAGCTTCAGGGGCTAAACAAATAAAAAAATCCCCCAAAAGGGGGATTAAATTTTATGCTAAATTCGCTAAAAAGCCTATTTTCCTTTTTTAGGAGCTGCCTTTTTAGGAGCTGCTTTTTTAGGAGCTGCTTTCTTAGGAGCTGCCTTTTTAGGAGCTGCCTTCTTTGCAGGAGCTGCTTTTTTTGCAGGAGCTGCCTTCTTTGCAGGAGCTGCTTTTTTAGCAGGAGCTGCTTTCTTTGGAGCTGCTTTTTTA
>CALAGJ010000112.1 GCA_937892395.1 uncultured Parafilimonas sp. | reverse complement strand
GATCTACACAGGCGAAGACACTCTTTCCCTACACGACGCTCTTCCGATCTCTGCAAAAAAAACAATGTCAAACCGCCATCGCCTCCGGCAGTTGATGATTCGTATTTTGCCAAAGGCGCTGATGTGAGCTGGGTTACAGAGATGGAAGCAGGGGGAATAAAATTTTACAATGCAGCATCCACAGAAACAGAATGCATCGCCTTGATGAAATCACTTGGCATGAATACCATAAGGCTAAGAGTATGGGTAAATCCGGCAGCATCATGGAACAATGCAGCAGATGTGGTGAGCAAAGCTGTAAGGGCTAAAAATCTCGGCATGAGAATAATGATTAATTTTCATTACAGCGACACTTGGGCAGATCCCGGTCATCAAACCAAACCTGCGGCATGGGCATCAATGAATTTTGCCGACCTTAAAAGTGCTCTTGCATCTCATACATCAAATACGTTAACTCAATTAAAAAATGCAGGCGTTACCCCGGAATGGGTACAAGTTGGTAACGAAACAAATGATGGTATGCTTTGGCCAGAAGGCAAGGCATCTACTTATATGTCTAACTATGCACAACTCGTAACTGCAGGGTACGATGCAGTAAAAACTGTCTTTCCTTCCTGCAAGGTGATTGTGCATGTTTCCAACGGGTGGGATAACAGTTTGTTCAGATGGAATATTGGTGGGCTGCTGAATAACGGGGCAAAGTTTGATGTAGTTGGCATGTCGCTTTATCCTACAGCCTCCAACTGGCCAACTTACAATTCCCAATGCCTCGCCAACATGAATGACATTGTAAACAGCTATTCAAAAGAAGTTATGGTGGTGGAATCTGGTATGCCATGGACGGATGCCGCAGCATGCAATTCTTTTTTAACTGATTTGATCAGCAAAACAAAATCTGTTTCAAATAAAAAGGGACTTGGTGTTTTGTATTGGGAACCGCAGGCATATAACAACTGGAATAGTTACACACTTGGTGCTTTTGATAATGCAGGCAAACCAACAGTTGCTTTAGATGCTTTTAAATAGCATTTTTATTTCACCTCTCAGGTGTAGCTGCATCAATAGGTGGTACATAAAAAAATTAGTTTTACAGGCAATGTGTATCGGTAAAATTGCATTGTATGAAACATTTCTATGAGTAAGTTTCAATCTTAACCAAACCTGAAGCCTCATAAAAGAACATTAAAACTTGTTTAGTGATTAATACACACTTGTTACAGCACAAATTATTTTTCTTCATTTTTTTTCTATTTACAATATCTGTTACAGCACAGCGCAGACAAACAGATTTAGATAATAGTTGGAAATTCACATTTGGGCATGCTGCCAATCCTGAAAAAGATTTTAACTACAGCATCAAAACTATTTTTTCAAAATCCGGCAATGCGTCAGGCACCGCAGCTGACCCTCGCTTTAAAGACAGCACCTGGCGCACTCTCAACCTGCCACATGATTGGGCGGTGGAATTACCCTTTGTAAATGTTGATAATGCTGATGTGGAATCACATGGCTACAAACCTATAGGCGGCTTGTTTCCTGCTACAAGTATTGGCTGGTACAGAAAACATTTTAGTGTTTCCAAAACAGATTCAGGGCAAAGGTTTCAGTTGCAGTTTGCTGGTGTTTTTAGGGATGCCAATTTTTGGGTGAACGGATTTTATCTAGGCAATCATAAAAGCGGATACACAGGTGTGAGTTATGATATAACTGATTTTATCAACTATGAAAAAGATAATGTAATTGCTGTACGGGTTGATGCCACACAGTATGAAGGCTGGTTTTACGAAGGTGCAGGTATCTACAGGCATGTATGGCTCAATCAATATCCCAATGCACATGTTACAGAAGATGGCGTGTTTGCTTATTCAAACATCAAGGGTAACAAAGCAACACTTACTGTTGAAACAACTGCAGTAAATGAGTACAATGCGCCTACAGGATTCAACATCAGTACATACTTAACAGACAGAAGAGGTGTTAAGATTGCTTCTGCAAAAGAGAATATATTTTCATTAAGTACAAATGAAGAAAAAACAATTAAGCAAAACATTGAGGTTACAAATCCAATTCTATGGTCGTTAGAAAATCCATATCTCTATCGTGTAGTAGTAGAAATAAAAAGTAATGGAAAAATTATTGACAGTAAAACAATGCGGTTTGGTTTTCGTACTATAGAAATAAAATCCAATGGTGTATTTCTGAATGGGAAACACATAAAAATTTATGGTACCAATAATCATCAGGACCATGCAGGTGTTGGCACTGCAATGCCTGAATATTTGCAATACTATCGGGTGGGTCTACTGAAAAATATGGGTGTGAATGCGTACCGCACCAGTCATAATCCGCCCACACCGGAGTTGCTGGATGCCTGCGACAGTCTTGGCATGCTTGTTCTTGATGAGCAACGTTTGTTAAACAGCAGTAAAGAATACATGAACCAATTTGAATGGCTGCTGAAACGAGACCGCAGCCGCACCTGTGTTTTTTTATGGAGCATCGGCAATGAAGAAGGATTTATTCAAACTAACAGTTATGGCAAACGCATTGCTCAAACTTTTATAACCAAACAAAAACAGCTTGACCCCACAAGAACCTGTACTTATGCAGCAGACCTGCCAAATGTTTTTGAAGGAGTGAACGAAGTGATTCCGGTAAGAAGTTTTAACTACAGGCATTTTGCTGTGGAAGATTATCACAAAGAACATCCCAATCAGCCCATACTCGGCACTGAAATGGGTAGCACCGTTACTACAAGAGGCGAGTTGAAAAGAGATTCTATAAAAGGTTATTTGCAGGATCAGGATGTATTTGCACCTTGGTGGGCAAGCAAGGCTGAAGACTGGTGGAAGTTGGCAGCACCAAACGATTTTTGGATAGGCGGTTTTGTGTGGACAGGTTTTGATTACCGTGGAGAGCCCACGCCGTACACCTGGCCCAATATTAATTCTCACTTCGGCATTCTCGATATGTGCGGTTTTCCTAAAAATATTTACTACTATTATCAAAGCTGGTGGACGGATAAAGATGTGTTGCATATTTCTCCGCACTGGAATCACGGAAACGAATGGGGCCAACCTAAAAAACAAATTGATGTGTGGGTAAACAGCAATGCAGATAATGTGGAGCTGTTTTTAAACGGAAAAAGCTTGGGCAAAAAAGACATGCCTCGTTATGGCCACCTGCAATGGAAAGTTGAATTTGAACCGGGCAAACTGGAAGCGGTTGCTTATAAGAATGGGAAAAAACTTTCTACAAAAGTCGAGACAACAGGTGTGCCATCAAGTGTTGTACTTACGCCTTACAAAACCACCATGCTGGCAGATGGAAAGGATGCAACGGTAATGAATGTAACAGTAATTGACAATGAAGGAAGGGAAGTGCCTGATGCAGACAATATGATTTATTTTACCATTGAAGGAGATGGGAAAATAATTGGTGTTGGCAATGGCGACCCCAGCAGCCATGAGCCTGATAAATGCATGGACGGTGTATGGCAACGCAGTTTGTTCAATGGTAAATGCCAGGTAATTGTACAGTCGGGTAATAAAGCTGGTATAATAAAGATTGAAGCATCAGCTAAAAATTTATGGAGCGGCTCAACAGATGTTGTTGCCGTAGCGCCTGAAAAAGTAAACACCATTACCCTTGATGAAAAGTATCAATTGAAAGGAGAAGCGGCTAAGCCAAGAACGGTTGATAAAATGCTTGGTGCAGATATTTCCTTCCAGCCCGAACTGGAAAGCAACGGAATGAAATTTTCTGACAAAGGGGTTACTAAAGATGCGATAGAAATTTTAAAAGACCATGGCTTTAATTATGTACGCCTCCGCATTTTTAATGACCCTGCAACAGACAGTGGCTATTCTCCCAAAAAAGGATTTTGTGATTTGCAGCATACTTTGCAAATGGCAAAAAGAGTGAAGACCGCCGGCATGAAACTGCTGCTTGATTTTCATTACAGTGATTACTGGGCAGACCCCGGTCATCAAAACAAACCTTCTGCATGGCGTAATTTATCATTCACAGCATTGAAACAGGCTTTGTATGATTATACAAAAAAAGTAATGGAAGCTCTAAACGCACAGGGTACTGTTCCTGACATGGTTCAAATTGGAAACGAAATCAATCATGGCATTGTGTGGCCCGAAGGCAGCGTCAGTAATATAGACCAAACTGCACAATTAATTTGTGCAGGCACGGCAGCAGTAAAAGCAGTGGACCCAACAGTGCAAATGATGCTGCATGTTGCGCTGGGCGGTCAAAACGATGAGTCAGTTTTTTTTATTGACAACATGATTGCAAGAGGTGTGCAGTTTGATGTAATCGGGGAATCTTATTACCCACGCTGGCATGGCACATTGAGTGATTTGGAAAATAATTTGAATGCTTTAGTAAGCAGGTATGGTAAAGATGTAATCATTGTGGAGTACTCTGCTTTTAAAGAAGAAGTAAACAAAATTGCATTTGAATTGCCCAATGGGAAAGGTAAAGGCACCTGCATATGGGAACCGCTTAGCACCTGGGAAAAGTTTTTTGATGATGACGGAAAAAGTAACAGCCTGCTGCCATTATATGATGAAATAAGCAACAAGTTTTTAAGCAAATAAATTAAACAACCATTTCTTTTCAATGATACAGCAAGAAATAATAACAGGGTATGGCGAAATATTCACAGATAAATCGGTGATAGTCCGCTCCCCTGGCAGGATAAACCTGATTGGTGAGCACACCGATTACAACAACGGCTTTGTGTTGCCTGCTGCAATTGATAAAGCAGCTTATGTGGGCATCATCAAGCGTTCTGACAACGAAATTCATTTGTATGCTGCTGATATAAATGAGTCGCATCAAACACAACTGGATGAACTTTTTTCTCCGCAACATCACTGGAGTGCATACTTGCTTGGTGTGGTTGACCAGTTAAGAAAGAACGGCTATGAGATTTCAGGTTTTGAGGCTGTGCTCAAAAGTGATGTGCCCGTTGGTGCCGGCATGTCATCATCTGCCGCTATTGAATGCGCCTGCATTGCTGCGTTAAATGAATTGTTTGAATTGAATATTGATAAACTCAGTCTTGTAAAACTTGCACAAAAAGCGGAGAATGAATTTGTGGGTGTGCAGTGTGGCATCATGGATATGTTTGCCAGTGTGATGGGCAAAAAAAATATGGCTATACAGCTTGACTGCCGTTCGCTGCAATACGAATATTTTCCGCTTGAACTAAATGATTACAGGATAGTGCTCTTTGACACCGGTGTAAAACATTCACTGGCTGGCGGCGAATACAACCTGCGGCGCAAACAATGCGAAGAAGGTGTAGCTGTTCTCAACGAAATTTATCCGTCAGTAAAAAGCCTTCGTGATGTAAACATGCACATGATTGAAATGACATTGAAGGAAAAAGTGGACGAAGTGATTTATAAGCGGTGCCGCTATGTGGTGGAAGAAAATCACCGCCTGCTGTCAGGCTGTATTTTGCTGCAGCGGAATGATATTGCCGGTTTTGGCAAAAAAATGTTTGCCACACATAAAGGGTTAAGCGAAGATTATGAAGTAAGCTGCCCTGAACTGGATGCACTGGTCAATTGGGTGAAAACTGATCCTGAAGTGGCAGGTGCCAGAATGATGGGCGGCGGCTTTGGTGGCTGCACCATCAACCTCATTAAAAATGATGTTATTGATAAAGTGATTGACCGTCTTCAGGCACAATATCAAACTGCGTTTGGAAAAGAACTGAAAGTGTATGTAACAACACCGCAGGATGGAACAACTATAACGAAATCTGAATTTTGATTCTGTATAATGAACACTGCTTTTAATATTACCAACCATCCGCACAAACGCTATAATATTTTAACAGGCGAATGGATATTGATATCACCGCACCGTAGCAAACGCCCCTGGCAGGGAAAGGTTGAACCGGTTAACAATGAAGAACTACCTGCTTATGATGCAGCATGTTATTTATGCCCCGGCAACAAACGGTCAGACGGCAGCCAAAACCCTGCATACGAAAATGTGTATGTTTTCACCAATGATTTTTCTGCACTGCTGCAGGATACACCAAAAGGTAATTATGATACGGATGATTTGCTGAAAGCTGAAAGTGAAAGCGGTATTTGCAGGGTAATTTGTTTTTCACCCAACCATAGTTTAAAAATGCCGCAGATGAGTGAATCTGCCATACAAAATGTAATTGAATTGTGGCAGCAGGAATTTAAACAGCTTTCTACTGACAGCTCCATAAAGTATATACAGATTTTTGAAAACAAAGGTGAACTGATGGGGTGCAGCAACCCACATCCGCATGGGCAAATATGGGCTTCATCATCCATACCACAGGAGCTTTGTAAAGAAACAAGGCAACAGCAATTTTATTTTGAAAAGCATGGCAGGAGCTTATTGGGAGATTACCTGCAAACTGAATTGCAGCAAGCAGAACGCATTGTTTTGGAGAATGAATATTTTGTAGCATTGGTCCCTTTCTGGGCTGTATGGCCCTATGAAACCATGATTATATCCAAAAAGCATGTGCGGCATATTGGTGAGTTTACAACTGATGAAAATAAATCACTTGCATCTATGCTGAAGAATTTAACCACCAAATACGACAACCTGTTTAACACATCTTTTCCCTATTCAGCTGGCATACATCAAACGCCGGTGAATGATGGCGGGCACAAAGAGTGGCACTGGCACATGCATTTTTATCCGCCGCTTTTAAGAAGCTCTTCGGTAAAAAAATTTATGGTGGGTTATGAAATGCTGGCAAATCCGCAACGGGACATAACAGCAGAAGCGGCCGCAACAACAATGAGGAATTTATCACAAACGCATTATAAACAGCAACGATAAAAAAATGGAACAAAAAATATTATTTAAAGGGGCCATAGGTTTTATCACTTCACAAACTGCTGTTGAATTGATTACAGTGGGGTATGAGGTGGTGATTGTGGATGATTTAAGCAATGCTCAATTATTCATCCTAGACAATATTGAAATCATCACAAGAGATAGGCCTGCATTTTATAATGTAGGCATACAGAATTTGGCAACACTGCAAAAAGTATTTGCTGCTGAAAAAACACTTTTGCATTATTCATATATATAAAAATTAACCATGCATTTATTACAAGTATCTGACTATATTGTATTTCTAATTTACTTCTTTGCAGTTACAGCTTATGGGTTGTGGATATACCGCCGTAAAAAAACAACCAATGCTGATACGAAAGATTATTTTTTGGCAGAAGGCTCACTCACCTGGTGGGCAATTGGTGCATCACTCATTGCCTCCAATATTTCTGCTGAGCAGTTTATAGGTATGAGCGGCGAAGGTTTTTTTAGTGGCATTGCAGTGGCTGTATATGAATGGATGGGTGCAGTGGCATTAATCATTATTGCCATTTGGTTTATGCCAGTGTATTTAAAGAATAAAATATATACTATGCCGCAGTTTTTGAAAACAAGGTATAATGAAACAGTGGCAATAGCGATGGCTGTATTTTGGCTCTTCCTGTATGTGTTTGTAAACCTTACATCTATACTCTATCTCGGCTCCAAAGCAATAAGTGGTTTAGTGGGGCAGGAATATTTTCATCTTGCCCTTGTTTTGCTTTCATTGTTTGCATTGCTGATTACACTTGGAGGCATGAAGGTTATTGGCTACACGGATGTAATACAGGTGGCAGTGCTTATTATTGGCGGCTTTGTGGCTATTTATATTGCTCTTGACAAAGTGGACGAGGTGGTGAATAAAGGCAGCAGTGCATTCAATGGTTTAAAAACATTAATGTCACAGGCGCCCGACCATTTCCACATGATATTTGAAAAACCAAATGCTTCCAGCAGTGCGGATTATATTTCCAAATACGTGGCTTTGCCGGGCATCACCATGTATTTTGCCGGGCAATGGATTGCGAATTTGAATTACTGGGGCTGCAACCAGTATATCACCCAAAGGGCACTCGGGGCAAACCTGCAAACAGCAAGAAATGGAATTTTGTTTGCAGGCTTTTTAAAAATCTTCATGCCAATCATAGTAATGCTTCCGGGCATTGCAGCTTTCGTACTGTACAAGAACGGATATTTTACAAGCGAAACATTTGCAGGCAATAAAGATGGTGCGTATGCAGCTATTTTAAGTTTGCTGCCTGCCGGCATGAAGGGCTTAAGTGTGGCTGCACTAACGGCAGCGATTGTGGCGTCTCTTGCCGGAAAGGCAAACAGCATCTCCACCATTTTTACATTGGATATTTACCAGAAGTATTTTAATAAAACAGCCGATGAAAAGAAATTGGTTTGGATTGGAAGGCTCACCATCCTTGTTGCTGTGCTTATAGCCATTGGTTGCTGCTGGGAAGATTTATTGGGCATAGGCAAAGAAGGCGGTTTCACTTTCATACAAAAATATACCGGCTTCATCAGCCCCGGTGTGTTTGCCATGTTTATTCTAGGCATGTTTTGGAAACGCACCACCGGCACTGCAGCCATTGTAGGTTTGATAACAGGGCTTGCCATCGTTGTTGTTTTTAATAACTATGCGCCTGCATGGTTTGGCAATGAAACCATTTTATATACTGCTTACCCCGTGGCAGAAGGAAAGTTTGAAATTCCTTTTTTGGTGAATATGGGTTGGTCGTTTTTCTTCACTGTTTTGATAATGATAATTGTGAGCCTTGCTGGTCCCAAAGTTAATCCCAAAGCATTTGCTATTGACAGCAGCATGTTTAAATTAAAGCCATCTACCATTGTACTGATTACAATGATACTGATGCTGATTGTGGCGCTGTATGCGAAGTTTTGGTAAGGAATGATATTGCATAAGTTGGGAACATCAACCTTGCCTAAACTCTATTGTTGTTAATGCTTAATACAACTTAGTTTAAAGGATAAAATCTGTAACTAAATGAAATTATTTTTTTTCTGTTTAACACTCTTGAGTTCCTTTTGTGCAACGGCGCAATCGCTTCCCGACAGCTTGTATCCAAAGGATTCACTGATTATAACTTATCATACAGAATGGGCAAAAAAACACTACCCAGAAAGGATAAAAGAATTTAAAAAAAATCCGTTGAAAGAAAATGATATTATTTTCTTGGGAAACAGTATTACTGAACAGGCAGGCGATTGGGGCAAACGTCTGGGCTGGGCAAATGTAAAAAACAGAGGCATATCTGGGGATGTAACAGAAGGAGTGTTACAAAGACTTGACGAGATAATTTATGTGAAACCTAAAGCGGTTTATCTGCTCATCGGCATCAATGATATATTCAATAATTCCTCAACACCAGCATATGTCGCCAACAACATACTCGTCATAATGATGACGATACGTAAAAAATCTCCTGATACAAAATTGTTTGTACAAACTATATTGCCCACTGACAACCCTACAATAAAAGAAAAGATTCAGGACACAAATGATTTGCTTAAAAAGCAAGCGGGCACTGGTACATACATTTTACTAGACACACATGAGCTGTTTGCCGATTCATTTGATATGATGAAGGAAGCATATACTACTGACGGCGTACACCTAAATGAAGCAGGTTATAGTGTTTGGGTAAATTTTTTAAAAAATCTTTTGCCAGATTAGAACGAAATGAAACAGAATTATTTAAGATTGTAAAATTATTGCTATTGCAAAAAAATTTTTGTATTTCTGAAATGAACGAATATCAAGACTTCCAAAAAACAATTTGTATTCCTTCAACATACAAAGAATAAGTTTCAATGACCACAAAGAATAAATTTTAATTTTTTAAATTTTTCTTGCGTGCCAGTTCAAATTCGGTTTTCCCAAATTACCAATATTCATATCTAAACATCTCTTGTTTTATTTTTAACGTAGTACTTTATGACACGTGCCTGTTTATGATTGCATAATTGATTTTAAGTCTTTTTATAACATCATAAACCTAAATGATAATTGATTAGTTGGTTTAGTACCTCAACTAACCATCCAATATGATATGGGTATTTTTTGAAGGAAAACATAAAAATTTTAGTTTAGTAATCATGCGTGTATAATTTTTTTAAATCAAGTGGGTTACTTTTTTTTATTTAAAGTATCAAGCCCAAATTCAATACTGGCACGCATTTGGCTGAACAACTGTTAGTATAGAGTGAATAGTAAAACAAACGATAATATGATTACAAAAACTTATTTTAAGACAAAAGACTATTGTAAAGTAAAATTTTCATTTACACCAGAGCAAGGTGAAACCGTTGAAATACTTGGTTTAAACAGTGATTGGGAAAAAGGCATATTTATGAGTAAGAAAAAAGATGGTAGCTTCAGTACAGAAGTTTCCTTACCAAAAAATTCAAGACATGAATTTAAGTATCGCATAGATAATGCTACTTGGTTAAATGAAGATGCTGCAGATGCTCAACAGCCCAATGAATTTGGTGGTAGTAACAGCATAATAGAGTTGTAATTTTCTTCAGGGGGATCTTATAATACCGACATTACTAAATTAAACATATATGTGGTGTCGGTTATTTCTGTTTAGTACAGTCTGTACTTCAAATCAATTAATGGCTGTACTTCTTACTGAGTAAAATGGGGGACTCTATGTATAGCATTTATCTCCACTGCCAGCTGTCAATAAGGCGAATCATATCTGCGGCAAGAAAATCACTTACGGGCTGTAGGGAATCTGCATTTGGTGTGCTATCAAAGTATAATGCGCCCCGTACAAAATGCTTGATACTATCAGTGAGAAAAAACTGATATTTTGTAGCTACGTCTCCACCTACTCTAAAAAAAACTCCATATACACCGTGTTGATTCTTTACTAAAGAATCCCGAATATCATTCGCTTTTACACTATGTTTATTTGTTAAGTTGTAGGCATCATTTATCAGCTTTTGCAAATCATATTTTGACAATTCTTTATAACTGATATACATACTTGCATTAAACTGTGGATAGTTGATATTCATCCACCACGGGTTTTCTGTTTCATCTCCAAAGAAGGTACTGTCTTTTGATACTGCCGCATAAACCGGGTACTCAAATTGATAAGGATAAGTTGCAGTATTAAATGACTGATATTTTTTTTCGGGTAATTGAATACGAAAATATCCGGGTGGCTTTACAGTGTTAGAAGAATTGCAAGCCATGGCTTGCAGAAGGAAAAAACAAATGATTGGTCTTAGTGAGCAAAGACTCATAAAATTTATTTTCATGCTTCTTTTTTATTATAAGAAATTTTTATTTTTTCTAATCTGTTTCGTTTTATTTCCATCACAGAAAATTCAAAATCTCCTGCTTCTATGGTTTCATTTTCCGAAGGGATAGCACCTGCAATTTCTAACACAAGTCCTGCTAATGAATCACTTTCTCCTTTTAAGTTATCAAATATTTCAGCGGGTAATTCCATAATGCGCATAGCATCATAAATCATAGTACGACCTTCAAAAATATAACTGCCATCATCTATCTTGGTATAATTAATATCATCCTCATCAAATTCATCTTTTATATCCCCAATTACTTCCTCCATGATGTCTTCTAATGTAACAATGCCACTGGTGCCACCAAACTCATCTACGACTATGGCAAAATGCATCCGTTTCATTTGAAAATCGTGAAGTAAATCTTCTATCAGCTTTTGCTCATGCACAAAGTAGGCAGGCCTTATTAGTGATTGCCAATTGTATTCATCAGATTCATGCAGATGTGGTAAAATATCTTTTGTATGAATGATACCCGATACTTCATCTAAATCTTCTTTATACACCGGTAGCCTACTGTAGTGTAGTTCTTCTATTTTTTTTATTAGGTCTTTAAAATTGGTTTCAATGTCGATACCACTCACATCCAGCCTGGTTTTCATCACCTGCTTTACTGTGGTATTTCCAAACTTGAGTATTCCTTTTAAAATGTTTTTTTCTTTCTCGGTAGCTGGCGTATTGTTGGTGAGTTCAATGGCTTCGTGCAGCTGCTCAATATTATAACCACCTTTTACTTTTGATGATAATTTCTTTTCAATAATATCAGTGTATTTTACCAAACCTTTTCCCAAACCTTTAAAGAGTAGATTAAATCCCTCTACAAACAGCCCGGTTTCTTTAGCAAAGCGGATATTATTATGGTTTGCATAAATTTTAGGAATAACCTCACAAAACAGAACAAGTACGGCTGTAACCGCTAAAACTTTTACTACAAATTCAATCCAAAAATTAGGTTGCTCCTGCAATTGGAAAATTCCATCCAATAAAATATTGGAAATAATGATGATGGAAATATTCGAAAATGTATTGGTAATAAGCAGAGATGCAAGTAATCCTTTTGGATCTTCTAATAAATCTAAAATTCTTTTATGCGCATCATTTTGCTTGGTTTTGAGGTAATTGATATCTTTAAAATTCAATGAAAAAAAAGCAACTTCTGCTCCAGATACAATGAATGAAATAAATATAAAAAAAAGCAATACAATCACTAATACAGTAGTAGCACTGGCATCAATGGTTAGCAGATGCAACAGAGACATAAAAGGCATCGACGGAGGTATATCCAAAATAAAATAATTTGATTAATTTTCTTTTTTGCCAGTGGCAAATATGCACATTTTAAAGTAATTCATCAGGTTCAATCATAGGAGGGGTGCTGATGGCAGAAATGCTATCATTGTCCATCGCATCCAACAGGTTGGTACCATTCATTGTAGTTGTTTGGCTGATGGCATCGTTGAGGGGTATGCCAGCTTCTATTGGTGCTGAGGTAAAAGCATCTGTATGCACTTTTTTATCTAGCATTACAATATTATCTGCAATTATTTCTGTAGAAAAATATTTTTTACCTGATCTATCTTCCTGTGCTCTATAATGTAAACGACCTTCTACATATATAAGACTTCCTTTATGCAAATGTTTTGCTGCCAATTCGCCAAGCCCTCTCCAAGCTACAATGTTATGCCATTCAGTTTGAGATACTGTTTTGCCAGATTTATCTTTATATGCATCTGATGTGGCCAGTGGAAACCTTACCATACAAATGCCTCCATCTAATACATTGCGCAGCGGCTCTTTGCCTAAATTCCCAATCAACATTACTTTGTTTAGTCCCCGCATACTATTTCATTTATCATAGAAGGATTATAAAGTTGCAATATACTGATTGCAAAATCTTGGGAAAGGTTTTTGTTTTATTTCGGTTAATGACAACCAGGTGTGTGCCTGCATATTTACTTTTTTTAAAATTTCTATTTCAATAAAAAAACCGTTGATTTTTCTATGCGTTAAAAGCTGTGCATCAGCTGGCATTATATTTTTAACTATACAATTCTCTATACCATAGAGCTGCTTGATCCTGTCTTTTACCAACTGTATTGACCAGTCAATGGGTGCGTCTGTTTCATGCAAAACAAATTGCCAAAGATGCTGCCAGATGTCTTTCTCAAATCGCTGATGTACTAGTATTTTGTTTTTGTGACGAAGAATAAAATAGTTGAAATGACGGTTCGTTTTTATTAAACGCTTTTCTTTAATAGGAAAATCATCGATTGTGTTGGTATGATATGCTGCGCAAATTTTTTGTAGGGTACAGCTGTTACAATTCGGCTGCTTTGGAGTGCATATTGTTGCACCAAAATCCATGATGGCTTGATTATATAATCCTGGCTTTTTTTTGTGCAATAATTTATCTGCATAGGCTGTAAAAAACTGTTTTCCTGCTGTTGTATCTATTGGTAGCGATATAGCACCCACACGGCTCAGTACCCTAAAAACATTGCCATCAACAACTGCATAAGGCAGATTGAAACAAAAGGATGCAATGGCTGCAGCTGTGTAAGGGCCAATACCCTTTAATTGGATGATATCTGCATATTTATTTGGAAAATGTCCCTTTAACACATGACTAATATACCTTGCTGTTGTCAGCATATTACTACATCTACTATAATACCCTAATCCTTCCCACAGTTTAAAAACTGCAATATCATCTGCTGCTGCCAGTGCATGAATATGGGGATAAGTCTCAATGATATTTTCATAGTACTGTCTGCCCTGTTCTACTCGTGTCTGTTGCAAAATAATTTCGCTGAGCCATACTTTATAAGGATCTCTCTCTCCCTTCCAGGGCATTTCCCGTTTATTAAAATGGCTATGCCAATGCATTAGCAATTTTGTAAAAGAGGCATCAATCATGGAGCAAATATGTAGGAAATAGGGCTACTGCATTTTAAGAAGTTAAACCAATGCGCTTCAGTGTTAGGCCTTACAAACTTTGAAACAATGCTTGTGATTAAATAGATGCCAGAAGATTAATACAAATCATCCAATTTCATTTTAAGGTATTTTACTACGCTACGATGTGTGCTGTAAAGTGAAATGCCCACTCCAATCAGAATCATACCCCCAAATAGAATGAATAAGAGATTATTATTCTGTATATTTTTTAGCTGTGGAAACTGCAATTGAGCCCATTGTATTAATGCAAATAATAAAGAAATGGAGATGGCGGAACTGATAAGTCCATTGATAATGGCTCTTGTATTCATTGGCTTCGCAATGAATCCTCTGGTGGCTCCTACCATTTGCATGGTCTTGATTAGAAATCGGTTGCTAAACATGGCTAATCTAATGGTATTGTCGATACTAATAATTACAATCACACATAGTAAACTTGATATAACAAGAAAGATAAGACCAATACGAGATGCTTTTTCGCTAAGACCTGTTACCAAACTTTGAGGATAGCTAATTTCTGTAATTTGATTGCCATACAGATTCATTATGCCACTCGTAAGTTTAGTCAAACTATCAGGATTTACATAAGCCGCTTCGGCAAAGAAATCAATACTTTCCGGAAGGGGATTGAAATCTAAAATATTACTCCAATCTTCTTTATTCTCCTTATTCCATATAGCTCTTGCTTTATCCTTATCGATATAGGCCACATCTTTGGCATAAGGTTGAGCCGCTATAAATTGTTGTATGGCTTGTATGGAATCTTTGTTTTGAGTTCGCAGATATGCGCTAATGCGAATGTCTTCCTTAAAGGCATTGCCTGCCTCTCTTATATTTAGAAAAATCCATCCCATAATACCCATAATAAACAGCACAAGTGCCACACCTACAATGCTATAAATATAGTTTGGTTTACTTCTTTTTAATGATTGTGTTTTTGATGCCATATTGCTAATTGATTCCTCTTTTATGTTTCTCCGAGTTGCCAAATTTAAGTCAATCGCCTACATTTGCCCGCCTTTAAACGCATACATATCAAACTTGTGTATAGTTCGCTTAGAATTTATTTTTTATTAACAATTTTTTGCTTGTTATGAGTGCTTTCGTACAAAATAATAATACTGCAATACCCGCTAAAGCATGGTGGGCATTGGCCGGTACAAGTATTTTGTGGGGTACCACATGGGTAGCCAGTAGGATTGGGGTGCAGGATGTGCCGGGCCTGCAAGTGGCCTATATTAGACAATTTATTGCAGGCAGTATTTGGGTTGGATATTTCTTATGGAGAGGAGAGAAGATACCCGGTATAAAAACTATGTGCTGGCTTCTGATGATGAGCTTTTTTATTTTTGTTTTGGCCAATGGAATGAGTACCTGGAGTGTGCATTATATAAGTAGCGGTTTGGGTGCATTGATTGGTGCATTATATCCACTAAGTGTGGCATTACTCGAAATGGTATTGTATAAAAATTCCGGTAAACCACTTACATGGATAGGTCTCTTAGTTGGTATAAGTGGAGTAGGGATAGTGTTCTATGAAAATACTTTTCACGCTCAGCCGGAGGGCTATGGTTTTGGAATTTTATTGGGTATGATTGCTATGGTTGCATGGAGTGGTGGTACGCTCATTTTATCCAAAAACAAAGTAGATATAAACCCATATTATGCCATAGGATGGCAAATGCTTTTGGGCAGTATTTTATTATTCATATTGTCACATGGTACCGGAAATTATATTGCCATTCAGGAAATTCCTTTGAAAACATGGGGAGCTATTGCTTATTTAGTAAGTGTGGGCAGTATTGTGGCATTTAGCGCATTTATATATAGCATAAAATATTTGCCACAAGCCATTGCATCTTTATATGCGTATATAAATCCTTTGGTTGCAATGGTTATAGGATTTTTTCTGCTCCATGAACCATTTACTATAAATCTACTCATAGGCTCCATTGTTACACTCTTAGGTGTTTACTTGGTAAATAGAAGCCTAAAAAAGGGGTGAAAAAAAGGGGAGCTACTTTATAAGAACCAATGTGCCTTTATGTGTTTCTTTGCCACAGGCACCGCTTAAGGTTAAGGTATAAATGTATGTGCCTACATCTTGTAGTACACCGTTATACTTGCCATCCCAGCATTTGTCTGGAGTTGTGGTATAGAAAATTCTTCCTCCAAATCTATTGTAAACACTAAGCTGCATATCATTCAATAAACCTCTTTGTTGCACACCGAAACAGTCATTTAATCCATCTCCATTTGGTGTAAAAGCACTGGGCATTAGAAATGGCAATTTGCCCTCATTTTTTACATTTACTTTAATGCTATCTCTGCTTACACAGCCATTGCCTCCTGCTGCCACACAGGTGAAAGTAGTTGTTTCTTTAGGCTTTGCAATGGGGTTATAAACTCTTGAATCTGATAGTAACTGCTGTGGTTGCCAGCTATAGGATATACCGCCAGAGGCAATGAGATTTGTATATGCCACATCACAATTTACGTCATTCGATTTGCGAAGTAGCATGGTTGGTAATGCTTTAACCGTTACGCTGGTATTGAGGGTATCTTTAAACCCACAAGAATTTTCTGTAATGATAACCTGAAAAATAGTATTCTCTTTGAGTTGTGCTGATGTAATGGCTGCATTTGGATTTGCTACACCTTGGGCTGGAATCCATTGATATTTGTCACCCCCTGTTGCAGTTAATTTTACTGAATCGCCCATGCAAACATACGGAGTATCTTTTTGTATAGTAAAAACAGGATAGTCGTAAAGCATTTCGGCAGACACAATATCTCCAGCGAAATGTTCTTGTAATTTAGTGTTTACAGTTTCTAAAAGCTCC
>CALAGJ010000111.1 GCA_937892395.1 uncultured Parafilimonas sp. | reverse complement strand
CGCAGATTACCGCTACCATTAAAACCACGTGTACTTACTGTTTTAAAAGTATAACTGGAGGTTACCACGTCTACGCCCTTTAAGTTATTCAAAGCGTCGTAGTATCCTGCTCCGGGAATGTTTCTGATTTGTGTGGCTGTAACCCTTTCAATAGACACGGGGGCTTCTAATATACGCTCAGGCAATCGGCTTGCTGCCACAACAATGTCTTGACCCAATGAAAAAGATACATCAAGCTCAATGTTTAGGCTGGCACCAGCTGCATCCACATTAACTTCTTTAGCTGCAAAACCCACTGAACTAATAATCAGTGTAAACGGAGGGGTGGCCGTGGTGTACAACTTAAAATTTCCCTTGTCGTCTGTGAAAGTGCCGTCATTAGTGCCTTTCACCATTACAGACACTGCTGCAATGCTTTCTTTTGATTTACTGTTTTTTACGTTTCCGGATACGGTAATAGGGGCTTGTGCAAATGATTGTATAGACATACATGCCATACTTAACATAAACATCAGAGCCATTGTGAGCTTTCGCATTTTATTCTAACTGTTTGGTTATGAAAGTACAATAGTAACACATGTTAGCTAATTTTAACAAAATATTATACACATACCTGTGCAAAAAAAAATTGGATGTTTTTTTTTTAGGGTTATTTGGTGTTTTTCAGTGTTTAATTTTGCATAATGATAGCCGCAAATTATTCCTTCCCCAATCAAACAAATTTTTATTCAGGAAAAGTAAGAGATGTTTATACAATAGGCACTGACCGATTGATCATGATTGCCAGCAATCGTATTTCCGCATTTGATGTTATTCTGCCCAAACCCATACCTTATAAGGGCCAGGTGCTCAATCAGCTTGCTGCATATATGCTTGAAGCCACTAAAGATATTTGTAAAAACTGGTTGCTTCAAGTGCCTGCACCCACAGTGTCTTATGGCATTAAATGTATTCCTTTTAAAATAGAAATGGTAGTAAGAGGCCACTTGGTTGGGCATGCATGGCGCACTTATAAAAATGGCGAAAGAATATTGTGCGGAGCACAAATGTCCGAAGGGCTCAAAGAAAATGATCCTTTTCCAAATCCTATCATTACGCCAAGTACAAAAGCAGCAGCAGGTCATGATGAAGATATTGACCCGGCTTCTATTATAGCTCAAGGAATTTGTTCTGCTGCGCAATGGGAAGCAATTAGTAATTATGCCTTAGCATTATTTGAAAGAGGTAAAACCATAGCAAAAAAGCAAGGACTTATACTTGCGGATACGAAATATGAATTTGGATTATATCAAAATGAGATTTTTCTGATGGATGAAATTCATACTCCGGATAGTAGCAGATATTTTTATGCAGATGGCTTTGAAGAAAGACAAACAAGCGGTGAAAAGCAACAGCAACTTAGCAAAGAATTTGTAAGAGAATGGCTGATGGCAAATGATTTTATGGGCAAAGAAGGACAAACTGTACCTGTTATGACAGAGGACTGGATTGCAACTATATCCAAAAGGTATATATCATTATATGAAAAAGTAACCGGAGAGCAATTTGTACCTCAAGATATTACTGATGAAGAATTGATGGAGCGGGTTTTGAGGATTTTGTAATGGTAATGAACTATCCCATTTTTTTAATGATTTTTTTTGATTGGTGAATGTATAGTATAATAAGTACTAATCTGTACTTTAAAAGTTAATTCATCGAGCAATTAATGTTATGATTCGTTCATCTTGCAAAGGAAGCAATTACAATACTGATAGCACCAAAAAACATCAATGGGTTTAGAAATTGACTATTTGCCTTGCATTAGTTTATTCTGCATATTTGTATGCAAAGAATTTTTATGAAACGTATTTTTTTTTTGATTCTTCTCATTTCTTTTTTTACCACAACCCTACACAGCCAGCCTTCATTCATAAAAGATAGCATCGATAATTATATTGAAGAAGGTATAAGGGACTGGCACATACCCGGTCTTGCCATCGCCATCATTAAAGATGGCAAAACAGTAATGATGAAAGGTTTTGGAGTAGAAAATCTTGACACAAAAAAACCTGTTGATGAAAATACATTATTCATGATAGCCAGCAATAGTAAATTGTTTACAGGTACTGCCCTGGCCCATCTTGAATACCATAAAAAAATTGCTTTGGATGATAAGATTACAAAATATTTTCCCGATTTTAAGTTGTATGATGCGCATTCAACAGTAATGGTCAATATCAGAGACATGCTCAGTCATCATATAGGCACCAAAACATTTCAGGGCGATTTTACTTTTTGGAATAGTGGACTAAGTAGAGCAGGCATTATAAATAAAATGCAACTGATGCAGCCATCCACATCATTTAGACAATCCTATGGATATTGTAATAGTTGTTTTCTTACCGCTGGGGAGATCATACAGGCCGCTGTAAAAATACCTTGGGAAGTATATGTGTATGATAGCATCATCCAACCACTGGGCATGAGTCAAACACATACGCTTGGAAACAATATGAAAACTATGCCCAATGCAGCTGTACCATACAGTAATAGTTATTATAGAACCCTGCAACAACTGCCTTATGACAATATTGATAATCTTGCTCCAGCTACCAGCATAGTGAGTTGTGTAAAAGATATTTCAAAATGGTTGCAAATGCAGTTGGATAGTGGCAGATATGAGGGCCGCAGCATCTTACCTTGGCAAGTACTGCAGCGTACAAGGGCTATGGAAACAATTGTAAGGAGTAAGAAATCAACCACAATTCCTTCAAATTTTTTAGGTTATGGACTTGGTGTATTCATACAGGATTATGCAGGCCGCCAGATCTACTGGCATACTGGTGGTGCAGACGGTTTTGTAACCAACACCTGCTTTGTACCAGAGGAGAATTTAGCGATTGCAATCTTTACAAATAATGACAATCAGAATTTCTTTGAACTGCTTCGATTGCAAATTTTGGATGCTTATTTTAATCAGCCCTATCAAAACAGGAGTAAGAAAAGTTTGCCAAAATATTTATCAGATATGGAAGCAATCTATCAGCTTACTGATGCAATGGCATCAAGGATAAAAGGTAATACACCACCTGAAGAAATGACCGCCTATGTAGGTACTTATAACAATAATTTATATGGGAGCATTTCCATAGTGCCTGATGGCAAAAGAATTAAAATAAAATTTGAAGGCCATGATGGATTGTATGGCTACTTAGATTACATGGACAATGAAGAATGGCGAATTAGCTTTAGCAATCCTGCCTATGGAATATTTCCTGTAAAGTTTATTACAGCCCAGCATAAGGTAACAGGTATAGATATTAAAATTAATGACTTCATTGAATATGATGCTTATCATTTTTCTAAAGAAGAATAAAAATATTTTAAAGCATAGAACCATTGCTATATCAGCGATACAGCTTCTTTGGCTGTGCCAAATGATAAAGTAAAACCACTGCCACCGTGTCCATAGTTGTGAATAATATTTGTGCCATGTTCCCGCTCTACACGTACGGTGGGCCTTACCGGTCTTAGGCCAGCCCAGCTGCCTATTACTTCCAATTTCCTAAGTGCAGGAAATACCATATAGGCATTTTCTAATAAACGATGGATGGTATCCGGTTCGGTATTGTCTGTTGTAATGTTTTCTTCATAAGTGCCGCCAATGATTATAGCATCCTGCCGTGGCACAATGTAGAGTGGCGTTTCATTATCCAAATAAAATGAAGCAGATGCTTGATGTGGAGATAATAAACCAACCTGCCCTCTTACGGGTATAATTGTATCATCATTGCAAAGCATCCTACTGCCCAATGCGCTACAATTAAAAACAATATCATAACTATTGGTATAGGTTGATAAACTATCAATTTTTTCTTGGAGAAATGCTACACCAAGTGCTTTGAGTTGATGCATCATCCAAGGCAGAAATAGTTGTGTTTCAATTAGCGGTACAGTTACTTCATACACTATATCATATTCCGGTGAGGTATCCTGTGGTGATAGCATTTTGCTAATACCTTCCGGAAGGAAATCAACCCAGTTTTTCTCACCGTCTTCTATGCCTTTTCTCAACCCTTTAGTAAGTACTTGCATACTTACACCAGTGTCTTTATTGTGGCTAAAGGCTTTATAAGCTTCATAGCTTTCATTACACCATCTTATACCTCTATGATCATTTCTGATATGATAAGGAAACCAAAAAGCTGCTGCACGATTACTGGTAATATCAGGAGAAAATTTGGCTGCCATTATGGTAATATCATATTTGCTTTTGTCAATCATCCACGCAGTGGAAAGCCCACTTATACCAGCACCAACGATTAGAATTTTTTGTTTTGACATGATTGCTTTATTGCTCATTTATTTGAATGATTGATTTGCTTTATTTTTAGTATAAAACTAAGATAGTACCTTTTCTAAAAATATTTTTTTGTGTTCTATAGTCAAATCTTGCATACCATGTATAGGCTGTGGCACCGGCAGGTAAAGTATTCTTATTTGCTAACCCATTCCATTTTATAAATGGGTTTGTTGATTCAAAAACAAGTGCACCCCATCTATCATAAATTTTCATGCTAAAATTCTGTAATGCATTTAGATTTCCTAAAGCGCCAAAGAACTCATTTTTATTGTCGCCATTTGGTGTAAATGCAGATGGAAAATAAATCTCTCCACAGTCTTCTTCTATTTTAATAGTATCTTTTGCAATACAACCATACAAGGCATCTTCAATGGTTAAGTTGTAGTCACCTGCTGATTGTACAAACAATGAATCATTGGTGCTTCCATCCTGCCAGAGATAAGCATTAAATGCGAGTCCTGGTGTAAGGATGATCCTATCTCCGGGGCAAATAACTGTATCATTACCCAGAAAAATGTTTATAGGGTTGATAGATTCAATCTGCTCTGTGAAGGTGGTAATGCAACCATTATCATCTACAACAGTAAGGGTATAATCATCATTGCGCAGCAAATTAATTTCATCTGTACCCACTGCTCCGTTTGACCATGAATATAGATAAGGGGCTGTACCACCAGAGACATTCGTTTTTATAAAACCGAGCTTATTATCACAGGTATCATTTCCTTTTTGAGATAGAATTTGAAAGGGTTGGATGTCTGCAATTGTTGCTGTTGCCGTTGATGCACATCCATCTGGTGGAGGTGTGGCTGTAACAGTATATATGCCTGGCGGCAATGCAGTAGCGGTGGCGGTAAGCTGCACAGGGCTTGAGTTCCAGCTATAGGTAAATCCGGTGGATAATGATGCCGGTTGAATACTTGCCTGCAATACAGCATTCCTATCCCCGGGGCATTGCAAGGGTGTGATAACAGTAGCATCAACAATTGCAACTTTAAATTGTGTGGTTGCAATTGCATTTGGTCTGTCATTGCCGCCGGGTGCTGTAAGTGTAATGGTATATTCTCCTGGCCCAGAAAATAGGTGAGTAGGATTTTGTTGTGATGATGTGTTGGCCATGCCTGAATTTGGATCTCCAAAATTCCATGATACACCATTATTGGCACAGCCAATTGCTGAAAAATTTATCTGAGTTACATCTACACATTGATAGGTGTAGGCAATTGTATTTACTGCTTCGCTGATTGTAAAAGAATCGATGGCAGCACCATCAAAATTATTACATTGTGTACCAGATGCAAAGATGAATCGAAATCGAATATTTGATTTTCCTTTGAGCAGCGGCATTGTTTTTCCGGCCACTAACCAGCCACCACTGCCTTGTCCTTTTCTACAATTGGAAGGGCCGGAGGTTTGTATATTTCCACACCATCCATTACCATCGCCTGTAAACCTGCGGAGGTAATCCACATTTCCAGCATTGTACCAATTTTTATTGAGGCAATCAACAGGGTCATTTACGCCACCGGAATTTAGCCAGGATAGGCCACCATTTTCAGAATATTGCAGTTGAATACCATCAAAATCTAATTCACTCTCCCAGAAAATTTTAAAACTGATATATGGATATTGCAGTGCTGTGCAGTTGAAGCAGGGGCTCTGCAACCAACTTTGTTCACCATCATTATATCTATTGCCGGTAAGACTTCCGGTTATCCAACATTTGCTGCCATCTCCAGCTGTTTTTATTTCTTTTTTATTGGGTGTACCCCAAGCCCAGTCATCATTTACACCACCAGATGTCCACCCGCCATTATTGTTTTCAAAACTCTCTTTATAGGGGGTAGTATTAGAAACAACTATCTGTGTAGCACATTGTGTAGATGCCCGAAAACTGAGGCAATGCAACAAAAATCCAACTGCCAACACATATTTCATCCGGCAATAGTAGTGTATTGATTTGTGATATGCAATCCGAAGGAAAGATCTACTTAGTTATATCTTGTTTTTTCTTTAGATTCAGTTGATTTTTTGTGTGTAAAATGATAGTTTGTAATTGGGCTAAACTCTTAGTGCAAGTTATGGCTGCAATTCATTGTTGACCTCATGTTTTATCTTAGAGTCTTTTACACCTGCAATTAGTAGCCATAAACAAATGCCTATTTCTCCAATACTTGCAGGTAGTCTGATATAAGAAGAAATGCCAAGTGTTGAATAAGTTGGCATCAGTGTATTTCCTACAAAATTTATCAAATAGCTAAAACAACCTATCATTAAAAGCAGGCCTAATATTTTGGGTAAAAATCCGGATGTATAAACTAAATAACCAAACGGGAACAGCCAAAGACCAGAGCATATATGAACTATGCGCATGCCATTGTCATACTGATTAAGATAAAGCATTAGTTGCGCTTGAATTTGTGTTACAGAAAAACCCAAATGGTCGGTTAAAAGTGTGAGAATATTGAGTTGATTTTGAACATTTAAAAAGAAAATAGGTACACTCATTACTGCAAATAACACCATTAATGCTGCGTGGTTTTTATGTACGGTATGTAATAATTTGTACAGTACAAGTGGCAGAAAAAGAAATAAAGTATAACAGAGCAAACCACAAACAATCCAAACCCTAAATAGCGATGCTGATGATATAATATTTTGATAAGTTACCGCTGCATCATTCTCCACAATAAGCTTTGTAGGAACATACATTAAACTAAAAATTCCAGTAATGACTACCCCTAAATAGAGTAGACCAGCTATTCTTGCTAATTTATTTTTTGACATTTCTTTGGTTATGGGTATTAAGTTTTTTTAACGCTATTTATTTTTTCCAATTCCAAGCGTAGTACACAATAGTGGCTGTTACACAACTTTCTACCATTGCTAAAAATACATAAAAGCTGCGCCAGGCTGTAATAGAGGTAATCGCAATCAATACCATAATCGCGGTGTAAAATATGCCCAACACAATATTTATGCGTCTGTTTATTGTTGATTTTAGTAGTATGGATAGACAAACCATTAATGCCGGAATTGCTAACAATACTGATGCCGCAAATAATTTAACCGGGCTGTCTAAAAGATTTTCTCCGTTGATTAATCCTTGTGTTTTTTCAGGAACATATAATTCAAAGTAATCACCATATAAATAACAAAGAGTAACCGATGTCCATAATGCAGAAAGTTTGATCTTGATATTAACTTGTACATCTGTTGCCTCATCTATGGCAGTATCTTTAGTGTTCATTTTTTGAATTGTTGATGCCTTAGGACGCAGTAGCTCATTAAAATGTTACGCAACAAAAAAAATAATCTCATATTCATACAAACAACAAATTCATTTTACTATCCATTGTCTTAATGGATATGAACCTTGTACTACTCAATTATTTTTACTGATGGCAATTAGTTGAGCAACATAAATATGGAGATTAATTTTTTCTAAGCGATTCCTCATTTCCCGCAGGGAAATTAAAATTCCCTTTATGGCGGATAATATTTTCAAATTGAATAACAACCCTTACATGAGAAGGAAAAGATTTGAAATGCCGAATAGCTTAAGGTATTATGGATATTTTTTTCTAATAAAATGACATAGCATTTGCCCTTGAAATTCTTCTATCTAATATCCAAGACAGAATCAATGATAACAATGCAATAATAGATAGCAGATATCCATTATCTCCAGCCATTATATGTGCTGATAAAGCCAACACCGCATTAAACAAAAATCCTGAATATGCCAGTTCTTTTAGAAATTTAGATAGCTTTGAAACAATAGCAATTACACCCAAAATTTTTAAAATAGCCATAGGATAAATGAGCCAAATCGGAAACCCTAAATGACTAAAAAACTCCTGTACCATGTCATATTTTGTAAGGTACATGCCTGCTGAAAATAGGAATACAGCACACATGATACCGGTAACCATCCAATAAATTATTTTAAGTATTTTCATGATTACATGCAGTAAGACGCAAATCTAACAGGTATTATATTCTGAATGTAGTATTTATATCAAACCCTTTGTATATGCAATTCTCAAAGCCTGGGCCTTACTATTTACATGTAGTTTATGATAAATATTGATACAATGTTTTTTTACCGTATTTGGGCTAATGAATATACTGTTGCCAATTTCTTTATACTCCAAACCCTGACTCAACAGTTGTAATATTTCTCTTTCTCTTTCAGATAAATGAAATACCTCTTGCGCCGCTATGTTTTCTTCTTTTATGGTTAATGGTTTTTTAACCATTTGTAAAATTTTATAGGCAATGCTTGGCGATATGGGGCCTGCGCCACTTTCCCATAAATTGAGGAGCATTTCTGAGATGACGGTACCGCTTTCTTCCTTTAATATATAACCACATGCACCTGCTTTTATGGCCCTGAATATTTTATCATCATCATCAAAAATGCTCAGCACCACAAACTTTACAGAAGGATATAAAGACGACGCCGTACCAATAGCAGCCACTCCATCCATTTCCGGCATTTCGATATCCATTAAAACTATATGTGGCAAATCATCTTCCGACAATTTTTTCATACTGTCTAAAAAAGTGCTTCCGTTTGTAGCTTCCAACACAATATTGAAAAATGAATTGCGACTCACTTTATCTTTTAATACAGTACGGTTGCTCAATTTATCATCTACAATGGCAGTACGAATCATATTTTTATTTTAAAGCAAATATCAAACATTGTGAAACTATGAATAATAATCCATTTGGATAGTTTATGTTATTTTAAACTGACTTTTTAAAAGCTTATTTTTTATTTTCTTGAATATAAATTTTGATGATAGACCCAGTTGTATCATTCTTGTCGAAATCAATTTTCAGTCCATAAGTTGCTGCCCGCTCCATCATATTTTTTAATCCGTAACTATTTTTTTTTGATAAGGCAGTATCAAGGTCAAATCCTTTGCCATTATCAGACACAGATATATTCCACAAAAAATTTTCGATGTTGGATGCGAGCTGAATTTTATCTGCATTACTGTGCTTGACTGCATTGTGCACAGCTTCTTGTACAATCATTACAATATTTAATGCCATTGCCGAAGGCAATAAAAAATGATCAGGTGCAGTGCCTGTTATCGAAAATTTTATTTGCGCATAATGTCTGCCCATTTGTTTTGAAAAACTGATGACACGAAGCCATAATTCTGCGGCTTCTAAGTCATTTGATTTCATTGCCCAGAGTGTTTCTCTGAGGTTGAGCAGCATGAGTTTTGCCGTGTCGTGCAAATCATCTACAATGTCTTCATGCTCAGATGATTCATTTTTCAATAGTTCAGAATTGTGTAAAATTGCGTTTGCCTGAACACCTAAATTATCATGTAAGTCTGCGGCTATTCTTTTGCGTTCATTTTCTTCTGCCGTTTTTACGGCAAGCTGTTTTGCAGTATGCTCTTCTGCTAACGCAATGTCCATTTTTATTTTTTGCCTCCGTTTATAGGATTTAAATAATTGGAAGAGGATGATTGAAATCAGTATGAAAAATAAACCCGAACCATAAAGCAGTACATTCTTTTTTGTGAGGTCATATTTCTGTTGGATGATTGTTTTTTCTTTTTGTTCTGTTTCATATTTGGTCTGCATTTCTGCAATGGCTTGAGCACTGTTGTCTGCATAAAAAGAATCTTTTGCATTGATGATTGCTTCAAGTGTATTTGTGTATTCATTTGACTTGCCAGCTTGTTTATAAAATTCTGCAAGTGCTTGATAATAATCCAGCTTTATACTCAAATGATTTGAATACGATGTAGTATCAGCACTGTTTTGCACATTTCCACTTTTTAAGCATTCCTTACAATACTCAATGGCTTTATTCAATTGTCCTGTGTTGGCGTAGAAATGGGCAATTTGAAGATTGTCTTCAGATATATTGGAGCCACTGCTTAATACATGTCTGATCTTTACCATTTCTCTCAAATCCACTTCTCCTGCATCATTATTTTTGAGATTTACAAGTATCATGCTACTAATGCGGAGTGCAGTAGCAAGCGTATTTAGATTTTGGGCCTGTCGGCAAATGGGTACTGCCTTATCGATGAATTTTTTGGCTGCTTGATTATCATTTTTGAGTAAATAAGAATAAGCCAAGTTTACATAAACAGCAGCTTTAGCAGCAATAAATTTTTCATGCTTAGTGTCATAAACTAATGCAGCATTGATCCACTTCAATGCCTCATCCGGTTTGCTCATATTTAAGTATACAGAACCAATTGTATTGTATGTGGTGGCAGTTGCAATGGAGTCTTTGTATTGCTTTGTTTCATTTAAGAGTTTGTACAAAATATTTAGGGCCTCCGGATTTTTTTGTACGCCTCCGTAGCACAAAGCTTTCTGTCGCAATAGTTTAAAATATACATCTCTTGTGATAGCATTTGAGGCATCATATTTTTTTAAAGCCATATCACATACAGCCTGTGCGCTATCGCCCCAGCCCCATACAGCGTAGGCATTTGCAAATGCGAGTTCTGCTCTTGCCATGCTCCTAACGTCATTGGATTTAGCCGCCATTTCCATGGCTATAAGTGCATAGTTATAAACGGTGTCTATATTTAGACTTTGGTATTGATCCAAATAATCGAGTATGGCTGATAGTTTTTGTGATTTATCTTTTCCCGAAAAAATTACATTTCTAATACTATCTGTAATAGTTGTTTGTGCAGCCAGTTGCACAGCACAAAATAACGTAAGCAGAACAATTTTTATTTTCATTGGGTGGGATCTGATTAGTGAAGAAAAAGCTAAAAATCTGTTCGAATCTTTCCAACACAAATTTAGCAACAATCTCAGATATCTTTGGTTTTAGTTTTTTAAAGTTCATTTTTAGGATAAGAGATAAAACTATCCAAATGGATTATTGCCTGAGGCTCTTACAAGGCTTCCTTTTGCAGTATAAAATTATTTATTATGCAACAGAAATTCCTACTCTTATTTTTTGTTTCTGTTTTGATATGCGGGCAATATGCCTTTGCAGAATCCGAACCGAACAATGACCGAAATTCGGCAAATACTCTAATGTTGAATGGCAGCGATAATGGATCGTTAAGCCCTGCCGGTGATCAAGATTGGTGGAAGCTAATCACCACAAATGATGGTAAAATTAGCATTTCACTTACACCTCCAGCAGGTCAAAATGTGTGGATTTATCTTTTTGATAATGATGGCACTACGCTGCTCAATTCAACCTACTCAACTGCAACTTTTACCTTAAATAAAGATGGGCTTGCAGCGGGTACATATTATATCAGAGTAAATGGATATTATGGTACAGAAACAGGAGCCTATTCTATTTCTAATACACTCACTTCACCAACACAGGCAAATGATGTGGAGCAAAACGGAACAAAAGCACAAGCTAAAGTATTACCTGTCAATGCCACAAAAACTGGCCATATAAACTATTATTACAATACCCAAAAAGATAGTGCAGATTGGTATAAAATAACAACAACATCAGATGGCAGAATTCGCCTTACTATGACATCTGGAAATGGTCAGAATGTATGGGCAGAATTATTTGATAATGATGGGGTAACACTTTTAGCAGGCAGTTATACAACAGGTACTTCATTTGTAGTCAATAAAGATGCCCTATCAGCAGGAACATACTATGTGCGGGTCAGAACTTATTATGGCTCTGAATGGGCCCCCTACACATTGTCTGATAGCGTTTTTTATGCCACAGAATCAAATGATGTAGAACCAAATAGTACGGCAGCTCAGGCACTCACGCTTCCTTTAAATGGAAGCAAGCAGGGGCATGTAAATTATTACTATAACAATCAAAAGGATGGGGAAGATTGGTATAAAATAACAACAACAGCAGATGGTAGATTGCAATTAAATATGGCATCAGGCAATGGTCAAAATGTGTGGGCAGAATTATTTGATACGGATGGTTCTACCTATATAACTGGTAGCTATACCACGGGTAATGGTACTGTGGTGGATATTGATGGATTGAAGCAAGGTGCTTACTACGTGAGGGTTAGAACTTATTATACCTCTGAATGGGCCCCCTATACACTCTCAAATACATGTACTTTTTATACGAATGCTGGGGATGCTGAGCCCAACGAATTGTACAGCCAAGCTAAAACAATACCTGCTAATGGTTCTGTAACCGGTCATATAAGTTTTTATGGTTCTGGGTCAAGAGATAATGTAGATATTTTCAAAATTAACTATACCGGTAGTGGTAATATGACAATTAATTTTAATCAGGAGAATCGATTAAAAATAGGATCTGCCCCTCCTACATGGATGCAAGTGTATAAAGACACAGCTCTTGCTCCAATCTATTCCAATTATTTCTATAGTACCAGTGGAAACATCAATCTAACATCGCTTACACAAGGGTATTATTATGTTAAGGTATTTACTTATTACACTGGCAATTTTACTGATTTTAGCTCATATAGTATCAGCAATACTTTTACGCAAGTAAATATTGCAAATATCACCATCACCACAGCTACAAGCAATGGATGTTCAAATGGACAACTTCAAATGACAGGTGGTGGAAGCAGTGCACCTTATACAGTAAAATTGTATCGCTTTGGAGCTTTATATGCAACCTATACGACTAACCTTACCTCAGGATTTACTGCCAGTAACCTACCTCCGGGTATTTACTATGCCACCGCCTTTGGTGATGGAGCTACAGGTACGGCTTTTGGTACAAGCAATACAAAAAGCTTATTGCCACCGGCCACCACAACTACATCAGAAACAAATATCAAATCTACAGCAGCTACAGTTAGGTATAACAGTGTGAGTTGTGCAAATGGCTATGTAGTACAATGGCGCAAACTCGGTACTACACCTTGGTCTCAAAAAATAGTATTGGGCAATAAGGATAGTTTGCGCATTTCAGGACTGCTTGCTGCTACTACTTACCAATGGCGTGTAGCAGTAGGTGTTGGCGTGGATACATTCACGAACTATGTATTAAGTGCTTTCTCTGCTATTGATCAGTTTACTACCACAAGTTCATTGGCTATAGCAGCAAATAATTATGGTAGTAGCACAGATATGGCTGTGGCAAAGTCAAGTAACATCAGCATTTCAGCATTTCCAAATCCTGCTGTAAATGTTTTTCGAATTGTACTCAAAGGAGCAAAGGAAGAACAATTGTCAGCAATGCTTTTGGATGCCTACGGCAAATGGGTATGGTCTGCTTCACAAGTGCCTTCATCTGCATTAAACAACCGGATGGTGGATGTAAGCAAGCTAAGTGTAGGAATATATACCCTGCAAGTGATTAATGCAGCTGGTATGGTAAGTAATACAAAAATTATTGTAACGAGGTAAGTGTAGGAATTTACTATCATCAATAGAGGCTGTCTTAAAAGGGCAGCCTTTTTTTATTAGAGTCAAAAAATTTTACAAATTCTGCACATATTCATTTTTCTGGTTAATTCTTATTCGAGGCGTTATGTTTTTTGTGTTCATACTAGAATACACCTATCGGTAAAACCATAAGCATTTAAATCGAGTAAGACTCCATATGGGAAACTATCGAAAATATAATTTGAGTTCAGAATGGTTTTAAAATAAATCAATCATGGCTCCAATCTCTACGCTCAATGCAATTTCAAATTAGGTACGCAAAAATTGCCTGAATAGAAATCCGGATATAGACATTTGCCATTGACAACCCTTATTGTATTCCAATAGGAACTTAAAAAAACTTGTCTCTTTCTACCAATATTTTGACACCAACTGTGGAAATTGAAAATAACTCATAAGATTCAGAATTAATTGTATCACCGCAAAAAAAGTATTCACCATTTATTTTACACAAAACAGATTTCTATTTGACTTCCTAAAGTGTAAATTGGGAATGCTTTCATGTAAAACGGCATAAAGATTTACTTATTCTGTCTCAAAGATTAACTCTATAACAAAGAAACGCTTGTCTTTTTGTAAATCATACAAATGTAAGGGTTAGTATATTAAGTTGTCATACGCTAATGCTTACAATATTTTACAAAATATAAGTTCAAGTATTAAATGCAACAGGTAGCTATCACAAAATTTTGTTGATATTACTAAGATTGGAATACATGGGCCAAGTGAAGGTGGAAGTCTTGCTCTGTCATTGGCTCATTCAAATAAGGGAAAAATTAAATTTATAAATGCCATTTCTACGCCAATGAAATCTTTTAAAGAAAATCAGTTATTTGCAATTGAAAAATTCCTGATATGAGATAGATACAAATTTTACATCATTTCGCAAACCTTATATCTATTTGAAGGATATTTTGATGCAATTCACAATAAAATAATTTCCGAATCTTTAACTCAAAAAGTAAATCAATGGAAAGACCAGTTCCCAAATCTGTATCTTCCATTAAACTCCAATAATTTACCCAAAATGCCTCACCCAGATGATATTAATTGCACTGAGGGTACCGATATATCTAAAATTGATTGTCCGATTTATTTCCAATATGGAGAAAATGGCGCATTGGTAAATATTGGATACGCTTTGAAGCAGATACAAAGGAAACAAAATGTAAAAAATTCGCAATATAAAGACGCCGAGCACTACATGGATATTACCATTCGGTAATATTCATAGCAGTTATCATATTGATAAGTTAAAAAGGATCCTTTCAGTTATAAAAGAATAAAAGACTTGTGGATTATAATCAATTTATCTGCAACTAAGTACGAAATCAAGCATCAATTCCTGATTCAGTTCATCTTCATATACCAACTGTTCAGCAGTGCCATCTGCATTTAGTACTTCATTCGATAAATTGAAAACACTTGAAGAAGCAGACGTGGTATGCGATACAGCTACATTTCTTGATAAAAAATAGTTGGCATTATTGGTTTCATCTCCTGTGGGCATTGTAGCCATTAGTGCAAGATAGTCTGCATGTACATTATTAAAATATGGATTAATGATAGCAGTATTGTATTCAAATGTTTCTGTGGTACGCACATCTACAATTTTTGTATCAGGATCTCTGAATCCTCTTTCAATTGTTTTGATATTTCCATCTGCATCAAAATAACATACAGAAGTTGCATTGTTCTTTCCTTCTTTAATTTTTGTAGAGTATAGGATAAACTTATTTGTATTAAGAGGATACTCGGCATAAATGGTATCAATTCCTCCACCAGATGTGGAGCCAAAAGAAGAAATGAGTACTCTGCGCATACGTTTTTTATCAGTAGTATAAAAGAATTCCATTTTTTTTACGTTTGACTCATCATCATAGCTGAGTACCACCTGCAGCCTTCCATCTATATCATATGCATACTCTACTTTGCTTCCTTCTTTTCCTACTAAAACCTGCTTGAGGCCGCCAGCCATATAATAGGTAAAAAAAGAACTGTCAACAGTATTCTCTATGGATTGATCTACTCTACAGTCTGATGTATTCACATCAAAACCAAATAAGGAATTTTCTCTTTGAAATCGTATATTGTCTTCAATGGTAGGCTTCAATTCTTCTTCAATTAATTCTTTGATACAAGAAGAAAATAAAACAACAAAACAAACAGAAAGTATCAACTGATGCTTTTTCATAATTATGGATTTAATCAATACAATCTAATAACTCACAAATTGAAATTTTATTTTTAGATAGTGAGTTAATTTTTTAAAAAAGAAAACTACATATAATCGTATTCATTAAAAGAGCAAGAACTGAACCAATTCTTACTTTAGCACACCATGTGAAAAAACTCTTTATTTCAGATACTTCTGCAAGGTTGCATCCAATGCAGCACCCCGCAGATTTTGTGCAATGATTTTTCCTTCCGGATTAATGAGCACATTAAATGGTATTCCATCCAAATGATATGCATCAATAGCTGCACTCTTCCATTTTTTTAAATCACTCATTTGTGGCCAGGTCAATTGATCCTTTGCTATAGCCTGCTTCCATACGCCATCTGATTCATCTAAGGAAATACCCAAAATCTCAAATTGAGCACTGTGGTACTTTTTGTAAGCATTTACCACATTTGGATTTTCTTGTCTGCATGGCCCACACCAGCTTGCCCAAAAATCAACCAATACATATTTTCCCTTAAAACTACTTATGCTTAAGGGTTTGCCATCAGGCGTATTCATAGTAAGATCTGGAGCCGGTTGATTGAGCAAATCATTGCTGCCTGCACTGCTTTCAGCTTGTTTTTGCTGCGCAATGGCATTTTTAAAAAATACAATTCCGCTATGGTTTTTATATCTGTCTGCGGCTTTTTGTACCAATGCATCCAATTCATTTACACTCATAGACTGCCGAGCTTTATCCAGAGCAAAACATATAGCAGAGGGGCTTTCATTTTTTTCAATAAAATCCCTAATGAATTTATTCAATTCACCCATTTGCTGCAAACCCTTTTGCTGTAAAGCAGTGTTTAACGAATCATTTTCAACACCAGATTTTATATTTAAATCTATTTCAGCATATACCTCAGAAAGCATCGAATCCTTTTTGAAATAAGTATGAATAAAATCATATAATGTTTCTGTGGCAGCAGAACCTTTTACATCTGGTTTTGTAAACTGCTGTATGTCAAAACTTACCTGTATATCCGTACCATCATTAATTAAAATAACAGCAGGCTGATTATTGAGGCTCAGTACATACAATCCTTCTTCTTTTCTACTTCCTGAGAGTGAGTACATTCCTTTTTCATCTATTACCGAGGAATCTATAACGGTAGGTTGTGGACTGTTGTATGCCAACTGCTCCAGTACCACAGTTTTAGCAGGTGCATGGCCAATTACGCCGCTTACATTAAATGTTTCCGCTTCATTATTACAAGCTGCAAGTGATAGCAGCAGCGTATATTTTATTATATGTTTCATAATTTTTGATTCAATTTTTCTTCTAATAATTGCAAGGTTATTTGTGCATCAGCTTTTCCACCACTTATTTTTTTTACTTCCCCCATAAACAAGCCTATCAAACCCTTCTTGCCTTTCTGATATGCCAATACTTTGTCGGGCATTTTATCTATGGCCTGCTGAACCCATTCTGTTAGTTCATTGGCATCGCTAATCTGTATAATATTTAGAGAGTTGGCAAGGCTTTCTACATCTGCTGAGGGTTCACTAATTAATGCCGGAAACAATCTTGAAGTAGCAGCAGTATGGCTTATGGTATTGGACTCTATAAGATGAATAATGTCAGCAATTTTTTCAGGAGCAATAGGGAATGCATCGAATTCAAATCCACCGTCATTCAAATACTGTTTTATGGCACCATTTATCCAATTGGCAGCTTGCTTGCTCTGATTTGTAAATAAGTTTATTTTTTCGAAATATTGAACAGCTTTTTTATCCAAGCTTATTTGAGTGGCATCATAATCATTCAATTGATACTGCTCTTTTAATCTCTCGATGAGTGCCTGCGGCAATTCCGGCAAAGAAGCCCTTACAGATTCAATATATGCTTCGCTAAGATGTATTGGCGGCAAATCAGGCTCTGGAAAATAACGATAATCATTGGCTTCTTCTTTCTCCCTTAGTGAAAATGTAGTATCGGTATTTGCATCAAAACTCCTGGTTTGCTGTATGATTTTTTCACCTGATTGTAAACAACCAATCAAGCGCTCAGCTTCTACCGAAGCTGCTTTGCGAATGTTTCGTATAGAATTTACATTCTTAATTTCCACCTTCGTGCCTAGTAATGTATCACCTGCTTTTCGGGCAGAAATATTTACATCACATTTTAAACTTCCTTCTTCCATGTTACCATCACTTACTTCAATCCATTGTACCAACCGATGTAGCTCAGATACAAAAGCAGCAGCATCATCCGCAGACTCTATGCATGGTTCTGTAACCAACTCCATCAAAGGAGTGCCAGCCCTATTATAATCTATCCACGTGAAGCCCGGTTCCTGATCATGCAAACTTTTTGCAGCATCTTCTTCAAGATGAATATGATGTATATGTATTTTTTTTCCAGTGGATAATGAAAGATAGCCTCCTATACAAATTGGTGCTGTATGCTGGGTGGTTTGAAATCCTTTTGGAGAGTCAGGATAAAAATAATGCTTGCGTGCAAAATAGCTGAATGGATTAATGGTGCAATGGCAAGCTAGACCCAACTTTATTGCCATACGCACTGCTGATGCATTTAACATAGGCAGTGTGCCTGGATGTGCAAGGGTCAATACAGATGTATGACCATTTGGAATACCACCATATTCAGCACTATCTGAACTGAAAAGTTTTGTTTTTGTAGCGAGACGTATATGTACTTCAAGGCCAATAACAATTTCAAATGCCTTCATGTGCACAAAAGTATGGTTTGATTTAAATGTAAAAGTTAAACAGCTCACAACAGTTCATGTTGTTCATGGTTTTTTGGGATATTTTATATCATATTTAACTTTCAGAAATGATATTGCTTACAATATAGGTTCTGTATAAATAATTTATCATTTAAGCTGAGAAATTATGTCTTTGTCTATACATTTTCCTTCAATAACCTAATAGCTGTATGTGAAAATGTTATCACCTTTCTAAGGATACTCCTACCAATATCCAATCACCCGATATATCCGGCTTCCAGCCAAACTGATTGAGATACTCCCGGTCTGGCGCAAATAATTTTTTTACCTCTGTAAACACGCTATCCCTGTTTTCAAATACATAAACAGCGCCTGCACTTTCCACATCGCCCAAGCCTTCAAATGGCGCACCTATTACAGCATAATTGCCATCCATGGCCACATCAAAGCCAAATGCATCATAGAGGGTTCTGTCTGATGCCACTATTTTTTTAATCAGTGTCCATAACCCTTCTGCCGATTTTTGTTATAAATAAACCGATCCTGCTTCTTCAAGAAAATTCCACCCCCGGTTTGATCATAGTTATCCCTCCAGCAGCCAATCATTGTATAATCGCCCTCTATTGCAACAGACTGGCTAAACACATCATTAGCTATCCTTTTAGGTTGTACCACTTTTTCTAAAAAATTCCAGGATTGGCCGTAAGCACCGGTAACCGTTACTATGTAAAGAATGGATGCAAACAGATAATGCGTTTTCTTCATAACTTAAATGTTTTATAAATCAGCATAAATAAAAATAAGCAGGCAGCACAAATATACCGGATGGTGATAATGCAAAAAAATCAGCCTAAAATTAGTTTTATTCAAATCTGGCAAATATCTTTATCGCTACCGGCAGCCATACCAAAGCCACCGGTAAAACGATTGCTAAGGTTTATATTATAAAGTTGCTAATGTTTCTCTTCTTTAAAAAAAACAAAACTGTAATGTTATGCTAAAAAAAATCTCTTTACTGTTCTTAACAGTATGCTTCCTCACACAGGTTCACACACAAAGCACCCCCATTTCCAATCTTGAGTTAGAAGCCCGTGGTGTATGGGCATTTTTCCCATACAAGATTGACTCCAACGGTGTTGCAGAATCCACCCTTATGTTTGCCAATGGCAGTGCATCCGCCCAATATGCGGATAGTAGTTTTTTTGCTCCTGTTTATAACAACAGCGGCAGTTCCAATCCTCCCCAGGGCCTCACCAACATGGCGCAAACTATTCAACCGGATTATATTAAAGGGGCCATAGTTGTGTTTGCCTGGAATTATTTACAGTACAATAAAAATGACAAAGGTGACATGCCCAATTACAACTCAGGTGGTAATGACCTGATCCGGTACAAAGATTTTTACGATGCCATCAAGACGGTGGTCAATACAAATAATATAAAAGCCTATGGTATAGAAATATGGACCGGTCAGTGGGCGCCCATAGGAATACCAGATAACACAGAAATGCCATACTGGTTAAAGGAGGCCGGCATTAAACGAGTTAAAACAGGCAGTGGCACTAATGTTCGCTACTACCCCGATTACCTCGACAAGGGCCGCAGAGTGAGCGGCAGTTATCTAAACAATTACCCCGGAGCCTACCCCGATTATGTAAAAATGCCCGGTGTCACTTCTGCGCAAACCTCCGACAGTGTTTATAAAGATGATGATTATGGTCGCTTCGGCTATACAAGCGATAACTTAGCAGAAACAAAATATGAATATTACTATCGCAATTTTCTCTACCGCATCATCAGCTATTTATGCAATCTCAAAACCAGCGGCACAGTCGCCAACAACTGGGAAACTATTGCCACTAATAAAAAGATAAAAGAAAGGCTCCTCTTTATACAAGTGGGAGAAGGAAGCACCGGCGATTTACGCCCCTGGGATGGTGATGGCAGAATTATAGAATCACCCACCGACTCAACAAATGTAAACATGGATCTGTCCGATGATATAGATTTAGAAACCGAGTGGCCCATATTTGTCCGTAAGCACTGGGGCTGGCTTGCCAATGCATTATATAAGCTCAATGGCCCTGCGGGCACCGCCAACTATGCCACCCGGCCCCTGCCCAATATGCACCTGCTGCTCAACGGTGGCAATGGCACCAAGGTATGGGGCAAAAAAGTAGCCGACAACAATCCCGGGCTTAATAACCTGCCCCGCACGGTAGCCGTTGATTTTACCAAACCTTCATCAGAATCTTATTTTCTCTGGCCTGTATCTACTAAGGCGCTTGACAGCAGCGCCAATAGCTGCACTAATACACAACGCCTCACCAGAAACTGGTTTGGCAGAAGTTACAATGGCAGCAGTTGGAGTAATACCCCCGATTCCATTATGAAATACCTGCACCAAAGCTGGCGCAAGCCACCAGAGGGCGGGCATCTGTACAATATGAACTTTGGCAAGAATTACCGGGATATGTACCGCAGGCTTAAATATGATCAGTTAAAGGACAGCGTCGCCAAATCCACACGGGGCAGCAATGGCGGTGTAATACGCTACCGGGATGAGTGCGACTGGAATAATACCAACCTCGATTATTACACCGATTATAAGCCCGGAGGTTTTTACGATATAAATGTATTGCGCCAGCGGCCCCGTCACCTCTTTGCCACATCCACCAGCGCCCTTGATTTTGGATTGGATTACTGGATTCAATACATCAACATGATCACTTTTGTAGACCAGGCACGCACACAGTTCATTGACACAGCCAATGGCAAGGTATTCACCTTCTTTAATCAGCATGTAAAGGATTATGATTATTCCAACAATGATATACCCAAAAGCTTCCCGGGCAGTTATCTTGCTTTTAAAGACGGTTTAGATGCGGCAGATACCATTCGCTTTGCCACAGAAGATTTTTCAGTGCACAATGGCAATAACACCCAAAAGCAGAAAGTAAACAGCACCAATGATGGCGGCACGGCAAATGGCAACTATAATGGCGAAAAATATTGTGAAAAAATAGCCACCAACAGAAACCTGGGCGCCTCAAATATTTATAATCAAAACACCGTGCAGTCCGTATCCGATATAGCACAGGGCGGTGCAGGCAACCAGTACAACACGAACGGCGCAGGTAAAAATGATGTGGGCTGGTTTGTAACCACGGACAATGATGCAGCCATCATCAGGAGCGGCAGCAGCACCAAACTCACCATGCAGGAAGTGGACACATTAGGTTCTTCTGTAGATTATAAAATAAAACAAATTGGCTACTACAATATCATCGGCAAAGCAAAAGAAGACACTACAGAAATCATAGACAAATTCAGTCCCTTTGGCCGCTTTAGCAAGGGTATAGTAAGCACCGCTTTGGCGGGCAATCCCAATAGCGTATTTAATCAGAAAGCAAACAGCATTTTTATTAAACTCAGCGCAGAAATGAAAGACAGCATCCGCAATTTGCCAAACACCACCACCTATATAGCCATCACCTGGTTTGGTAGCAGTGTGTATAATGGGGGGTTCGATACCACTGGCAGCAAGTTCATTTTTGGCTTATTGGGAGCAAACGGTCAGATTAAGGGGGATGAGTTAAACCGCTACGATACCACCAATACAGATATCACAGCCCGCAGGCGCTGGTTTACTCAAGTATTCAGCACCTGCTACTGGGCACCTGCGCCCAATAGCAGCCCCTGGGATATTATCATCAGCAACACCTCCGTTGCGCCAGACACCAACACAACCATACAGGTAGCGATGGTAGAAGTGTTTATCGGCAACAAGCCGGATTATTTTACGGACAACAGTGCAGATACAAGAAGCTATTATGCATACCCTGCCCCGGGCAGTGCAGCAAACAGTGATCCCTTTGCCGAAGAAAATATTACCGTCCTGCCATTTAGCACAGCCTGTCTAATTACTCCTTGTACAACATGGGGCGGTAAACCTTGCATAAAGATGGAAATAAGTAGTTCCAATAATAATGGTGGGGGGCCTGAGCCTATTAGTGCAAAATCCTCAGACCCAAATTGGCAGTTATATCCCAACCCCGCCACAAACCATACCTCCATCCGTATGGATCAATCGGCGGCAAAAATGGGTATTAACATAAGGGATATAACAGGCAAAACCGTGTATAACCAAGCCCTATCCAACATTGCCGCAGGCCAAAAAATCCCTATTGACCTTAGCCGATTTGCCAAAGGCCTGTATTTGGTATATGTGCAGGTGGATGGTAAAGCGGCCTCTATAAAAAAATTGATAGTGGAGTAGGGCTGTAATAATTGAAAGAGGCATACCTTTTATAGGTAAAACAAAAGGCGGACTTTAAATGATCCGCCTTTTGTACTGATATTGACCTTTGTACATTAAGGCTGATACTATTTTTTTAAATATACCTCTCAATTGATTTTGTTCTATAGCGTTATCATTTCCCGAAGGGGGTAAAACAACTCTGTATTTGTTCATAAATCAATGTTTCTGTGTTGATTTTCCGCTGAAGTTTATTCCAAAATTCTTTCAACAAATACAGACTCAAAAATTGTGTAGCGGATGCAATGTAATATATTTTTAAACCTCTAGTAAATGTAAAGCAGTGGTCAAAGCTGTGATTGTTTGTATTTGAAAAAGTAATGCATAATTACCCATCCACATGTGTATCTTCATCAGTAGTACCATCCTGAAGCACATCAATTGTATAAGCATAAGATTGTATTTCTGCATTGAGATTAATAAGCCTGATTATGCCGGGTATTACTTTGGCCGCTGCCGCCATAAAAGAACCTATCGTAACTACATCAATATACCTAATATGCTCCAACTGCTTGGTGAGAAATACCAATAAAAATAAGGAGGCCACTAATGCTGCATCAAAAAAACGATTGGGCAATGCTTGCAAAGTATGAAATGTGGCCCTACTCATATTGAGCGATTGCTGGCTCTGCAAATATGCTTCTGCTATTGTATCATTTTCTTCTACTGATTTTTGCTGTATGGCCTGCTGTATATATTGTATCGTTTTTAAGCTATTTTGCTGTATGCTGCTGCGCAATCTCTTCAACAACCTGGTAGTAGAAAAATAAATAATAACAGTAACGGGAAGTACAATTAGTAAAATCAGTAAAAATAATTTTGTCTTAAAAATCATAAGGGCTACGCCTGCCATACTAATCAAAATTATTTCTGAGAACACCTGTTTTACACTTAGCAATACATGCTCTGTAAACTCCACCGGCACTTGACTTACAGCTCTTATAGCTGCTGCTTCAAGTACATTCTTTTTCGCATCTTGTACAATGAATTGATAACGCTCCATACTCAGCCGAGTAGCTACACCGTACAGGTATTTATTTTGAAAACGAAGGATCAAAAAACCGGCAACACTTTTAACAATAAAAAAAACAACCAACAAAAGAAATGGGGTTAAAATATTTCTATGGAGCAGCCAATCCGGTATAAGATCCTTTCTCAAAATAGGCTTTTCCCTTGTGTAAATATTAATGATATAAATAACAGCAGCTAGAGCTACAATATCTAAAATATTCATGACAACATGCAGTACAACCAGCAGCCAAAACTTTATCCGCTCCTGCGGTATGAGTATTTTTTTTACCCGATGATAAGCAATTCCCAAACCAAACATCCGGCAAATGTAAGCTGAAATAAAGAACCCCATTGAGCAAGAAAATAGATACCATTATTTAGGCCATCAACAAAATAACAAATACCTAATTTTGGAAAAATTTATACAAATGCAGGTCGTTAATATTAATGATAAATTATCCCAAATAAAAGAATATTGGAACCCGGCAATAGCAGGCGAACTGAATGGACAGCATATCAAACTTGTAAAGTTTAAGGGAACATTTGTATGGCATAAGCATGATGACGAAGATGAAATGTTTTATGTATTAAAAGGAAGTTTTAATATGGAGCTCAGGGATAAAAAGGTAACCCTGCATGAGCATGAATTTTTTATTGTGCCAAGGGGAGTTGAACATCGGCCTGAAGCTGAGGAGGAAGTGGCCGTTATGCTATTTGAACCAGCCGGCACCATCAATACTGGAAACACTGTAAACGCATTCACAAAAATGGAACTCCAAAAAATATGATTCGAAAAAATGGAATGTGGCTTAGATAAATAGACATCATTTCTGATTACCCAAAGTTTTAAAAACCTATAAAAATTATTTCATCATTCCATGTATGCCATTGTCGATATAGAAACTACGGGAAGCTATCCAGCAGGGTCCGGCATTTTGGAAATTGCCATTGTACTGCACAATGGCACTGAGCAAGAGGGCTTTTATCAAACGTTGATCAATCCAAAGGAATCCATCCCTTCATTTATTGTTCATCTTACTGGCATCAGCAATGCTATGGTGGCTACAGCCCCAGTTTTTTCAGATGTGGCGGAGCATATATATAACCTGATGCACCAGAGAATTTTTGTAGCCCACAATGTAAATTTTGATTACACCTTCATCAAGCATTATCTACAAGAGGAAGGATACCATTGGCAGCCAAAAAAGTTGTGCACCCTGCGCCTCAGTCGCAAACTTTTTCCCGGATTGCCTAAGTATGGCTTAGGTGCACTTACCAATCATTTCCATATTGAAAATGAAGCCCGCCATCGTGCAGGAGGCGATGCAAAAGCTACGGCAAGATTGTTAGAAATCATCATTCAATCCGGTGGTGAAAAACAGATAAAAGAATTCCTCAAAAAAAATGATCACGACCAGCTGCTGCCACCAAATCTTCCATCGGAGCAGGTTAAAAGACTTTCTTTACATCCCGGTGTATATTATTTCAAAGACAAAAAAGATAAAATCATTTATGTAGGCAAGGCAAAGAATATCAGGAAGCGGGTACTCAGTCATTTTATGGGCCTCAATACAGGAAAAAAAAGACAGGAGTTGCTACGCAATATTTATTCAGTAAGTTGCCAAGTTTGCCCCACAGAGTTTACAGCATTAATACTCGAAAGTGTAGAAATAAAAAAGTATTGGCCCTTACACAACAAAAGCCAAAAACACTACAGTAATTTATATGGTATATATGCATTTGAAGATGCAAAAGGAGTTATCAGATTAGGCATAGACCGCAAGCGAAAAAATAGTACACCCTTGGCCACATTCACACTGCTTACAGATGCACATAGACAAATGTGGAAGTTAGTGCGGCAGTATGAGTTGGATGCTATGTTGTGTTTTCTCGAAAAAAGCAGAGGCAGCTATCCAGATCTATTAGATGTGCCCGGTTATAATGAAAATGTAAAAAGGGCTATTGAAGATTTAGCTCAAGCATCGGGCTCTTACATCATAGTAGAAGATAGTGTAATTGGAAAAACCAAAACCTGTGTGTTAGTAGAAAACGGTACTTTTTATGGGTTTGGGGTAGTCCCAAAAAATTTACCTTTACGGCATATTAAAAAAATAAAACCACACCTCACACCCTATCCTGACAATGAAGTGATACGCTCACTCCTGCGTAGTTTTACATTAAAAAATAAAGAGCAGGTATTGGTGGTAGAGTAAGCACCAGCCAAAGCCTATATCTGCTCAATAATGGATAAACTCTTTTCAATCAATTGCCCCACAGCAGCATGTCCATCTTTTGAAAATTCCTTTCTAACTCTGTTGGCTACAATAGCACTCAGGCTAAGGCAGCTATGACCCGTCAATGCACCTAAGCCATAGATAGCACTGGTTTCCATTTCAAAATTGGATATGATATGATTCCCAAATCTAAAATCTGTAAATCTATCTATTAATCCGGCATACTTCAAACCCAAGCGCAGTACCCTACCCTGCGGACCATAAAATCCTGGACAGGTCACCGTTATACCGTGATGATAGCCACTTGCAAAATGCTTCAGCATATTTGTGGAAGCACTGGTTATATAAGGCATCGAAGGTGCGGCATCCAAATGGCTATCTGTTATAAAATGCTGCAGTATTGCCTTTTCTGCATCATTATTTTCTAAGTGATAGTAGTGCATCAGGTTATCCAAACCAATGGCATGTGTAGATGCCACAAAGCTGTCAACGCTTATATAATCTTGCAATGCACCACTAGTACCCAATCTTATAATTTGTAAAGATTTTAGTTGCGTTTTTATCATCCTGGTTTCAAAATCAATATTTGCCAATGCATCCAATTCATTCAGAACAATATCAATATTATCCGGCCCAATGCCTGTAGAAACTACAGAAATCCTTTTGTGACCAAGCCTTCCTGTATGCGTCACAAATTCTCTATGCTTACATTTTACCTCAATAGCATCAAAATGTTTGCTCACTTCCTGCACCCTATCTGGGTCGCCTACGGTTATAACAGTAGGGGCCAATTCATCAGGATGCAAATCCAAATGATATACCGCACCCCTCGCATTAATGATGAGTTCACTTTCAGCTATTCTTTGCATAAAACATTTTTGATATCAGCGAAAATCGGCAAAGCCATTGTAATGTAAAGTAAAAATAATAATTAAACTACCTACCCGTCTTAAGCTGACAGCCCAAACTCTGAAAGAAGCAATAGCCAAAAAATTTAAAGAATTATTATTTTACCCCTGCGGGAATGATTGATCCATAGTAATAAGGTTTCCAAAAAAGGGGGTTTGAAATATAAAATTGTAGTCTGGCCAGCACTCCTATGAGGAGGCAAATTTCAATTCAATTGCCATCCTGATATAGAGAATAACAGCATGTCATTGCAAATTTAGAAAAGGACACCATATAATTTGCAACAGACAATTATTGATATCAAATGCCTTTGAAGAACTCATTCAAGAAAGATTTCCCTGCTTACACAGATTAGTCAGGCGACAATACAATAAAGTAGGGTACCACATTCATCGGTATTACTACATTTTTAATAAAAAGTTTGTTTCTGATTTTATTTATATACTAATGAAACCATTTGAATGGACTTTCTTATTTGTTCTTTACACTCTCGACAGAAATCCTGAAAATAGAATTGCAAAACAGTATATCAGTACTACGGACAGACGGCAAATTGAACAGCATAGAATTAATAAATTCCCTTTCTGCCCACAGGGTAAATAATGGCCCATTTGCTGATGAATTCACAAAAGATTATTATTATGTGTATTGCAACACGTATAACTTGAGTCAGAATTCACTTCGCAATGGTTCGTAACAACATGAACCCCTACTGGTCGTGGCTCGTGTACTCACGAACCTGTCATCAACTTATCATTAACTTTACTCGGAAATAGATAACACAAATATGGAAGATAATCATTTCTAACAGCGGCGGAAGTCCTACATAAAAATTGGCCTCATTTACTTTTGGACAGCAACAATAAACAGTTGGCATAAACTATTAGAGGTTGAAGATATAAAGCAACTAATTGCAGACACTTTAACCTAATTATCAGAAAAACAAAAATCCAATACCTCCAATATCCAACAAAACGGCCCGCAAAAGCGGGCCGCCTAAATTAGCACTGTAACTATGCTATCGCTGTACGATAACTTTTTCTGTGGCTATTATCATTCCATCTGCTCCCCGAAGCTGTAATTGATAAATGCCCTTGGCTAATGCGTTTACATAAATGCGGGTACTACTGATTTGTACCGCATCTACCATATTTGAAAGTACTACACGGCCATTTACATCTGTAAGTGTCCAAGCTATTTTTCCTTTTATTTTTCCTGCATATTGAATGGAGAAAAACTGTGTGGCAGGATTTGGATATACCTGAATAGAGCCAGCAACAGTTTGTTCATTTTCTGTTTCGGATCTATCGTTCGCCACCATCAATGAACCCGCAGTCGTAAACTGTGCAATGGCTGAAAAAGCACTTACAGCTGTTTGTCCATTTGCCGTATCAGCACTGGCCACACGCCATTGGTATGTAGTAGCCGATGTAAGTCCACGAAGAGTAAATGGACTCTGGCGGGCAGTATCTAATATCCAAGGTATGTCACCGAGTTTCCTGTATTGAATACCATAGCCATCTATGCAAGGTGTAAAGTTGCTAAAGTTTAGCCTGGCCTGTGTACTGGTGATATTTGTAGTGCTTAAACTCGTTGGTACCGGCATAAGTATAGCAGCTGCCAATACACCAAAAGCAGTATCAGATGCGCCATCTCCAAATACCCTGCCTGTCCATATTCCATTGGATAAGCCTGTAATATTTGTGGGCGAAGTATTGTTGATTCGCACTACTCTATCTAACACACCAAAACGGAATAAGCGTAGTGTATATGGTGCTTTGCTTCCGCTACACTGCACCCTTAGTACTCCTGTAGGGTTGCAATCTGTAGGTTGTGTACTACTTACAAGTGTTATACTTGCTTTATTAACTTCGGCAAAAGAATTAGAAAGACTGTATTGGCCGAAGTCGACAGAAGGATTACTCGTTTCTACTTTTACATAATAATATCCTTGGGTAAGCCCGCTAAGATTGATATTTGATGTACTTCCACAATTGAATGTTGTATTGATAGGAGCTACATTCGTATCACTATACACTTTGATATATAAACAGGTTGGCCCTGCAAATGCTCTTGATAGTGATGAGAATTGTAAGTTCAAGTTTCCAGAGCCGGTGTAGTTGATACGAGCCCAGTCAGCACTATCTCTCATGGCATTAAAACTATAGCCAATATTGCCCGTTACTGTATTGTTAGCCGGTAGTGTTTGACCCTGAAATGGTCTGTCATTTGGTTTGTTATCATTGTCAGGGGGCAGGGTAATCAAAGTATCTTTTAATGTATAAGAAGGTATATCGCTACCTAATGTACCCGGACGTATGCGTACATAATAAGTACCATTGGCTAAGCCATCCGTATTTTGCGTGCTGGTGCTTCCGCAGTTAAATACTTCATTATTTCTTGGTGCAAGAATGCCATTGATAACTGTATCAAAAAGTTGAAAATAAGCACAGCCACCACTATTGCCAGTATATTGAAGCTGAAGTCCGCCGCTGGATGGCAAATTTATTTTATACCAATCTGCGGTGTCTCTAACGCCATTGTAATAATAACCTACTTGTCCGGTTACTGTTGAATTTACCAGTTTTGTAACAGCAAGGCTTGGCTGATTATTGGGTTCTACATCAGGGGCCACCAACGGTAAAATTAGTGTATCTTTTAAAGTGTATGTAGCATATTGACTTGTATTATCGCCGGGTCTTATTCTTATAAAATAGGTGCCGGGATTAAGCCCATCGACAGTAAAAGAATTTGTACTGCCACAATTAAACGCTTCGTTTGATACTGCTGTAGTGGTATTGTTGTCAAACATCTGGAAGTAAGCACAACTACCGGAGAGGCCTGTATAAAATACCTTCACAGCACCTGCTGCATTTGTTGTCAATTTATACCAATCCAAAGTATCTCTAATACCGTTGTAGTAATATCCAATTTGTCCATTAACCGAGCCATTTTGTGCTATTGTAGCAGCTTGGACAGCGGTGTTGTTGGACTCAGGGTCAGTACTTACGGGAGGAAGTATGAGTGTGTCTTTGAGTGTGTAAGTTGCAAAACTGGTTGTGTTGTTTTGAGGTCTTACTCTTACATAATAGGTACCGGGATTTAGCCCATCGACTGAAAGAGAATTTGAGCTGCCACAGTTAAATGCCTCATTAGATAATGCAGTTGTGGCATTGTTGTCAAACAATTGGAAATAGGCACAATCTCCACTATTCCCTGTATAGAATATCTGCACCTTGCCAGCTACATTTGTGGTAAATTTCCACCAGTCTAAAGTGTCTCTCAATCCACCGTTTGACCGGTAACCAATATGACCATTTACAGAGCCGTTGAGTGGAATTACTTTGGCTGTAGCACGGGTACTATTGGGCTCTGCGTCAGTATTCACCGGAGGTGCAATAAAACTATTGGATAAGGTATAAGTAACAAATTCATTGCCACTACCCTGTCTTATTCTTACATAATAAGTGCCTGGGGCAAGCCCATCAGTGGTCTGATTATTTGTACTTCCGCAATTAAATACTTCTGCATTTAAAGCTGTAGTACCATTGTTGTCGAACAATTGAAAATAGACACAGTTGCCGCTATTGCCTGTATAAGATAATTTTAAAGCACCATTGGCAGTAGTAACTATTTTATACCAGTCTATACTATCTCTTTTATTATTAAAGTAGTAGCCTAAATGACCTGTGTTGCTTCCATTCAGTGCTTGTGTGATAGCAGTGGAGAAAGTATTATTGGGTTCGGTATCAATTGCTGGTGTAGCAGCTGTGAGTGTGAGTGTAAAAGAATAATTGACATTGTTGTCAGAAGAGATTATCTTCAGATAAAAAGTACCAGCGGCAAGCCCATTTGTGGACTGATTACTAATGCCACCACAATTAAAGATAGTACCGTTTACGGCAATAGTTCCTAATGTATCAAACAATTGAAAGGTGAGGCACCCGGTCGTAGTAGCACCTCCGGAAAAATTAATTTGCCCATCTTGATTGATGCGCAGTTTAAACCAATCAATATCTGAAGATGTAGTAATGGTGCCGGTTTGAGCAACTCCTGCGGTAAGTACATCCGCAGTATTCCATGTGTCATTGGGCTCTGATTCAGCCGCCCTTGCTGTGCTACTACTTACAATGATAAGTAGCAACAATGAAAGTAAATGTTTACGCATAATTACAGATTTTATTGTTATCAAATTCAAATGTATATAGCTGAAATTGTACCCTTTTGCTGTACTTGACAAGTGATAAAAAATACTTGACAAACAACTGTTTTTACTTGACAAAAAAAATTGCCTTGTCATGCAATTGAAGGATGTTTGCATCAATTCAGAAATATGAATACTCGTTTATCTAAATGGTTATTTGACTACAAGCTGCTGCATGTTTTTTTCTGGTGTTTGATTGGTCTTTTCCTTTATGTGACTGACTATGATACGTCATATAATAATGAATTATATATAGGCCAGTCTATATTGGTACCACTTGCGTCCTGTATTCCGTTTTACTTAACGGCATACTATTTTGTACCCCGTTTTTTATATCAGAAAAAATATCTTCAATTAATAGCAGGGCTTTTACTCCTTCTAATATTGTTAGTACCCTGTCAAATACTGCTTATCCGCTTCATACTTCATTTTGTAGATAACAGGCTATCTGTCATTCCTCCAAAGGAGGATATTTTATACGTTTATTATATGGGTGTATGGAATAATCTGTTATGTATTTTTATAGGTGGAGGTCTTAAAATTATGTCTGACCGATTCAAATTAGAAAAAGAAAAAGTGCGCACAGAACTTGATTTTTTGAGGGCACAAATAAATCCGCATTTTCTGTTCAATATGTTGAATACAATATACTTTCAGATAGACAAATCCAATGCACCTGCCAGATCTTCAATTGAAAAAATGAGTGAAATGCTGCGTTACCAATTGTATGAATGTGTGCATGACCGAATAGCTATAGAAAGAGAAGTGCAGTACATAAAAAACTATGTGCAAATGCAAAGCCTTCGCTTAGAAGAAGGCACAGATATACGATTGGAAATTGACGAAGCATTGAGCGGTTCTTATATTGCCCCTTTACTCATACAGCCCTTGATTGAGAATGCTTTTAAATATATATCCAATCATAAAGAGCCTTCAAAAAATGAAATACATATTCGTTTAGAGCACATACAAGGAAGACTGCAAGCGCAAATAACCAATACAGAAAATACAAGCCATAAAACGGCATTACTGATGAATAGTGGTGGCATTGGATATAAGAATTTAAAACGCAGATTGGAGCTACTCTATCCCGGAAATCATTTATTGACCAATAAACAAGAGGACAATAGATTTAAGGTGATATTAGTTATTGGTTTGTATAACGCTTCGGTTAGAATAAGTAATACTGCAAAGAATGAATCGGCCGATCAATTTTCCTTGCAATCCTGAAAATTAATGAATAGTATCAAATGAAGTAGAATTGTTTTCAATACTTTTTTGCTAATTAATTTGTTCCTAATTAAAGAATCAACTAATGCTTAAACTTAAATTAAAATTTAATGATTAAATGCCTTGTTATTGATGATGAGCCCATTGCCCGCAAGGGTATCATAGAACACATAGAACAAGTTGATTTTTTATCTGTTGTGGCAGAATGTAAAAATGGGGTTGAAGCTGCCAGCCTGCTTAAAACAGAATCAATTGACTTAATATTTTTAGATATTCAAATGCCACAATTAAATGGCATCGATTTCTTAAAGTCATTGTCCAATCCTCCTTTAGTTATTTTTACAACTGCCTATCCACAATATGCCATAGAAGGTTTTGAATTGGAGGTATTGGATTATTTATTGAAACCCATTAGCTTCTCCAGATTTTTTAAAGCCGCATTAAAAGCACAGGAGTTTCTTCAAAAAAAATCCCCTACTGTAATCAATGCGAATACAGATTTTTTCTTTATTAAGGTCAATCAAAAATTGGAAAAAATAACAACCGCAGAGATTAAGTATATAGAAAGTATGAGTAATTATGTAGTGATACACACAGCCCTTCGAAAGTATGTAGCATATCTGACCTTTAAAGGAATTGAAGAAAAACTCCCTGGCGATTTATTTTTTCGCATTCATAAATCCTATATAGTAAATGTACAAGCCGTGGATGCTATAGATTCTAATGAAATACTGATGGGTACACTTAAACTTCCTTTGGGCAAATCGTACAGAGATGATATCATTAAGAAAATAGAAACAAGGCTATTTAAAAGATAGAAATGGTTTGTAAATTAAGATAAATGTTCTAGTAAATTTAATGAACTATTGGCTAATACGACGACAATATGCTGTTGTTGATACTTACTGTTATTTTGCTTGTCCTTCCTATTCTCATTGCTTGGGTAAAGTGCATCCATTTCTGTCGTTTTTGATTGTGTCCGTAATAGGTGGTTTGTTATTAGGCATTCCATTAGGTAAAATTACAGGTTCTATAAAAACCGGTTTTGGTGCTATGTTGGGTGAGCTTGCTGTTGTCATTACTTTGGGTGCCATGTTTGGAAAACTAGTTGCAGAATCTGGTGCAGCACAAAGTATTTCAACTGCATTCATTCATTTGTTTGGTGCAAGATACCTTCAATGGGGCATGCTGATTAGGGTTTCATAGTTGGAATTCCATTATTTTATAACGTGGGTTTTGTTTTGCTAGTGCCACTCGCTTTCACTATCATTTATAGAACTGGTACTCATGCATTCGTCATCAGCATTCCAATGCTGGCAGCACTTTCAGTTACTCATGGGTTATTGCCACCTCAACCATCTCCAATAGCTTTTTGTGCCCAAAACAATGCTTCACCCGGCAAAGTTTTATTCTATGGCTTACTCATTGCAATACCGACTGTGATTGTAGCCGGTCCACTCTTTGCCTCCACGCTAAAGGGTATTAGTATAACACAGCCAAAACTTTTTCGCCAACAAAATCCTATAAAAGATTTACCCGGAAGAATCGTTAGTTTTATTTCAGCATTGCTGTCTGCCTGCCTATTCCTGATTATATGTTTGCTATCTTTTTTGCCCAATCAAAGTTCTGTAGAAAAAAGCATACTCACATTTGTAGTGGATTTTTATATATTTTTTCCTAACAAATGTTTGTATTTTTTGCAAACAATCTAATTTAATTGTAAATAAGTGCTATTTATTAAAAAAACAAAATCAGTCAACCGATTGCGCAAAAATATTGCACGATTTTTATAATAATTTTAAAACGCCATGACCATGCCAATACAAGCACCTCAGTTATTTCTTACCACAACAGCCGCACAAACCTGCTTTATTCTTGATGATTCTTTTTCCTACGGATTTAGTACCTATCATTATCATAAAGAAACACAAATTACTTTAATCGTATCTGGGCATGGGTTACTGCATATTGAAAACACCAAATATCCATTTAAAGCTGGAGACCTTTTTGTAATAGGTGCTAATCAGGCACACATGTTTGATGCACAGTCTACATCAAGCGAACCTCCGTTTTTTATTCACCTGCTTTTTGATCATGCAGGTCTCTTGAATGCACTGAATCAAATACCTGAATTTTTGCACATTAGTAAGTTTTTGTTGAATGCAGCACAAAGCTTACAAATTACAGGTCTGCAAAAGGAGTTCATCTTTCAAAAGATGACACAACTAAAGGGAGCGAATAGATTTGCTGCATTGCTGAATCTTTTTCAATTGATTGACTATATCAGTAAGCAGCCTTCAGGACTTGTGATACTATCGGATAAATCAGTAAGTTTTTTGGATACTGAAATGAATGGAAGCAGAATTCATAAAATACACCAATACACAAAGCAAAATTTTTCAAACGAAATTTTATTATGCAAAGTAGCTGCAATAGTAAATATGAGTGTTTCTAATTTCTGCAAATACTTCAAAAAACAAACCAATAGAACTTACTATTCCTATCTCACAGAAATAAGAATCAAAGAAGCATGTAAACTTATTTTAAACAAAGATTATAGAATATCTGAAATAGCTTACCACACCGGATTTCAAAATGTAATTTCTTTTAATCGCACATTTAAAAAATTTATCGGTACATCACCCACACAGTATCGACAGCAATTTGTAGCATGTGCAGATGCTATTTGTTGATATTTTCAAAACGCTTATTTGCAAATAGTTGGTTATTCCTAAACAGACTGATTCATCACCAACTGTCAGATTGAATTTTAGTACTTATAACCGCATTGCTTACTTTTGCTCAATCAATGAAAGCAGGTAAATTAGAAAAAGATAAAGTAAATATCATAACACTGGGCTGTAGTAAAAACTTGGTGGACAGTGAAGTACTCAGTGGACAACTGGCCGCCAATGACATAATGGTAGTACACGAAAACAAAAAATTAGACCACAATATTGTTGTTGTAAACACCTGCGGATTTATAGACAAAGCAAAAGAAGAAAGTGTTCAAACAATATTAGAGCAAGTTGATTTAAAACGCAGAGGCCGACTCGATAAAGTGTATGTAACCGGATGCCTAAGTGAGCGCTATAGAAATGATCTTGAACTTGAAATTCCCGAAGTAGATGCATGGTTTGGCACACTTGAGCTTCCATTTTTATTGCAACAATTTAATGCAGATTATAAAAAAGAGTTGCTCGGTGAAAGAATATTGGGCACTCCTCAACATTATGCCTATCTCAAAATAAGTGAAGGCTGCAATAGAACCTGTGCATTCTGCGCCATACCATTAATGCGTGGTGGCCATATCAGTAAAACAATGGAAGATATTGTATCAGAGGCAGAGGGTTTGGTAAAAAAAGGCACTAAGGAAATAATGATCATAGCGCAGGAGCTTACCTACTATGGTCTTGATATTTATAAGCAAAGAAAATTAGCAGATTTACTAAAAAGATTGAGCGATGTAAAAGGGTTGGAATGGATTAGATTACATTATGCATACCCTAATAAATTTCCACTTGAGATATTGGATGTAATGAAAGAACGGGAAAATATCTGCAATTATCTCGATATGCCACTACAGCATGCCAGTAGCAATATGCTACAAGCCATGAAAAGGCAAAGTACAAAAGAAGAAGTGGAAGAAACCATTGCAGCTATACGCAATAAATTGCCGGGTATTTGTTTGAGAACTACACTCATTGCTGGATTTCCCGGAGAAACAAGAGATGATGTAGAAGAATTGAAATCATTTCTTGTAAAACATCGTTTTGACCGGGTTGGCATTTTTACATACAGTCATGAAGAAGGAACCGGAGCGTATACTTTAAATGACGATATAACTGCGGAAGAAAAACAGTCCAGAGCGCAGGAAATAATGGAAGTGCAACAGGAAATAAGTTATGAAAAAAATCAAGAAAAAATAGGCAAGGTTTTTAAAGTGATTATCGATAAAAAAGAAGCAGGAAGATATTTAGGCCGTACAGAGTTTGATAGTGTAGAAGTGGATAATGAAGTAGTCATACATAGTAAAAGAAAATTGGCTCCTGGAGATTTTGTTCAGGTTAAAATGACAAAAGCCTATGACTACGACTTAGAAGGTGAGGTTGTTGAATAGGAATATTTTATGGAATAATGTTGTTACATAAATTGACATGTAAAATCCAGCTCAAAAAACTTTTAGCATACACAGTATTTGGCAACATCATTTACATACAATAAACATCAAAAGCTCAAAAGCCGCAAAGCGATTGCATCACTTTTTCAAACTGGCAACTCTTTACATTCATTCCCCGTAAGGGTGATCTATACCATAGAAAATAATGTAGTTGATAGCAGCGTCATTTCAAAAGCAGCAGTGAGTGTAAGCAGCAGACATTTTAAAAAAGCGGCACAGCGCAATCGCATCAAAAGGTTGCTAAGAGAAAGTTGGCGTTTAGAAAAGTATATACTCGAATCAGTATTGCAAAAGCATCACAGCAAAGCGTCTCTTTTTTTTGTTTATACTGGTACGCAAATACCAGAATTTGTTGAAGTACAGTCGCAAATAAAAAAACTCATTGAAAAAATTTTAAAAACAATCTGATGCATTGGCTTAAAAAAATAGTTGTATTTCCATTCTTGCTTTTAATAAAAATTTATCAATATGGCATATCGCCCCTGCTTGGGCCAAAATGCCGATTTACACCCACCTGCTCTCAGTATGCAGCAGATGCTTTTAAAAAGCATGGACTATTGAAAGGATTTGTACTTTCTATCCAACGCATTAGTAAATGTAGACCCGGTGGGGGAAAAGGTTTTGACCCTGTACCTTGATTTTTTATAAAATGCCTAACAAGTAGAAATAAACAGGTATTCCAATTACAATATTGAAAGGGAATGTAACACCCAGTGCCATTGGAATGTACAAACCTGGGTCAGCCTGTGGTATAGCCAATCTAAGTGCAGCAGGTACCGCTATATAAGAGGCACTACTACTCAACACTGCAAGCAAGAACGCATTACCATCACTAACACCGAGCAAATGACTTACAAAAATAACAATAGCTGCATTAGCTAAAGGAACTATAAGACCAAACAAAACTAGAAACCATCCAGCATTTACAAATGCTTTAAAACGCTTTGCCGCTGTAATGCCCATATCCAAGAGAAATAAAGCAAGAAATCCCTTAAAAATATCACTTGTAAAAGGTTTGAACTCAAGTGCCTGTTGTGGGTTAGATAATAGTCCCACGAATAAACTACCCAGTATCATTAATACAGAACCGTTACTGAAGGCCTCACGCAGTATGTCTAATAAGGAATGATGAGCAGGCCCCGATTTATTACTATATCGCCTAATGAGAATTACACCAATAATTATTGCCGGAGATTCCATTAATGCCATAGCAGCAACCATGTGGCCCCCATAATCCACTCCTTTATCCTGTAGAAAAGAAGTAGCAGTTATAAATGTTACTGCACTTACTGATCCGTATGTAGCAGCAACAGCACCAGCATTATAAACATCCAATTTCCTACGTAGTATAAAATATGCATATACTGGTACCAAGAGTGCTAATATTACAGCTATCAATAATGTAAGGCCTACTTCTTTTGTAAAGCCGCTATGTGCCAGTTCCATTCCACCTTTAAAGCCAATAGAAAATAACAAATAAAGAGATAAAAATTTTGATATCTGATCGGGTATTTCCAAATCAGATTTTATGAAAACTGCTATTATCCCCAAAATAAAAAAAAGTAGTGTAGGATTTGTAAGATTGCTCATTATTAGCTGTAAATCCATGTTCAGTAAATTATAACGATGTACAAATTATTTCATCTCTATTACTTTTCCAATACAACTGTTGGGCATTTGAATATGCAATAATGCAGCAAGTGTGGGCGAAATATCTGCCATAGAAACAGATGCATTCGTTTTACCCGGTTTTATTTGCCAACCATACCAAACCAATGGTATATGTGCATCAAAAGGGTTCCAAAGCCCATGTGTGGTGCCAATGGCATATCCATCTATATATCCCGGTTTTAATACAAATTGAATATCCCCACTTCTTTGTTGATTGTATCCATTGGCAATCATTTCTTTTAATCTAGATGGCAATGTTGTTTCCATCAATTCATCTAAAGGAAAAGCCATTTGTACACTGTTTTCTTGAAGTAAAGTATGAATGACAGTTGTATTTATATCTTCAATATCCAGATCTGCCGAATCAATTTTTTCGTGGTTATAATACAATTGATAGTTGGTCATAGTTTCAACAATAGATGCCACTCCGGTTGTATTAAATAATGCAGCATTAATTTTTTTCATGACATCATCATCATTAAAGAGCCCGGCAGGCATATTCTGATCTTTCAGATATCCCGGTACATGGGCCACTCCATGATCTGCACTTAGAAAAAATAAATAATTTCCCTTACCAATTGTAGCATCTAAAAAATTAAAAAAATCAGCCAACTGCATATCTAATCGTGCATACATATCTAATAACTCCCAAGAATTTGGCCCATAGCTGTGGCCTGCATAATCAGGACTGGAAAGACTAACGGCCATAAAATCTGTTTCACCATGTAGGCCCAGCCGCTCACCTTCTATTGCTGCCTTACTCATTTCTAATGTAAGTGTATTGCCCCAAGGTGTGTAAGCTATTTTTCCATAATCTTTACCAATATAGTCTCTTAGTATATGAGGAAATGCCGTACTTGTTTCATTTCCAAAGCGCCGCTCATACACTGCATCATCATTGCCACAATATTTTGGATAAGTATTCGCTGGCATGCTCAAATTCCAATTTAATGCATAGAGAGAATCCACAATTTTTCTCTCATTAAATTTTGTTGCCCATTCGGGCAATGAAGTCATTTTATAATAACTACTTGTTATGAAATTTCCAGACTTACTATCATACCAATATGCACCATTGGCGCCATGCCCGGCAGGTAGTATGGCTCCTCTGTCTTTGATAGCTATGCCTACAACTTTACCTCTCCCATTTGTAGCTAATCTTAATTCATCCGTTATGGTACTGGCCCACATATTTTTCGGACTCATAGCCCCTGCGGCTTTATTTTCACTGCCTATTACAGATACTGTACTATCGTCAGTGCAATAAACATATGTATGATTTTCTGCATCATACCAATCATTCCCAATAATGCCATGTAGAGCAGGCACGCTACCCGTGTAAATACATGTATGGCCAGCAGCAGTAACAGTTGGTGTATATGGAATCATTGTATTCTCACAACTAAACCCCTGTTGTAACAATCGCTTAAATCCACCGTTGGCCTTATAGATATCGTAATATCGGTACAAATAGTCCCATCTCATTTGATCTACTACCATACCTACTACCAACCTTGGTCTTGTGGGTGCATTGAGTGTGCTAACCGAGGTTTTCTGTGCTGTAGCAGAAAAAGAAATGAATATAAAAATGGTATAAAGAATATTTTTCATCAGAGCAAAAGTAAGCGTTCGAATTGTGTAAAAATTTACTATTTAGTAAGGAAAGAAAATTTGGTAATCACCATACCGTTGATAAAGATTCATTGCAAAATCTTAATACCAACTTTTCAAACGATGCAATAGTTTATTCATCGAAAATCAATGCTCGTTTTTACACATTTTACTTCTTTTTAGTTTCAGTTTGGTTGGAGTTATTGATAGCCACTTGGGCAGGCATATTGATACTTTGTACACCTCGGCAGAAAATTCATTTGACCTTGTAACTCAAAAAATGCACTTTTGCGCCCATTTATGCAAAACGCAGCAGCTTTTTATCCAGTGCTATCTACCCCCCAGCAGATAGTAATTACCATGCATCAGAAGCCTGACGGCGATGCTATGGGTGCTGCTTTAGGTCTATTTCATTTTCTAAAAAAGCAAGGGCATAATGTGGCGGTGGTATCTCCTACCAATTGGGCTAAATTTTTAAGCTGGATGCCGGGGTCTGATACTGTTGTCGATTTTGAAAAAAATCCTTCAAAAGGACAATCGCTTTTAGATGCTGCTAATATACTATTTTGCTTAGATTTTAATGCCTTTCATCGCACCAAAAAAATGGAAGAAGGGCTGAAAAATTTTACAGGCACTCGCATACTTATTGACCATCACCAACAGCCTGAAATTTCCTATTTTCAATATGGTACCAGCAATGTAGATAAAAGCAGTACCTGCGAAATGATATATGATTTTATTGTTGAATCTCCCTGGCGGGAAATGATAGATGCGGAAATTGGCACCTGTCTATATACGGGAATAATGACTGATACGGGTAGTTTCAGATTTAGCATAACTACGCCGGATGTGCATCGAAAAATTGCACATTTACTGGAGCTTGGCGTAAAGCACAGCAGCATACATGATAATATTTTTGACACCTATTCTGAAAATAGGTTGCGATTTATTGGTAATGCACTCTTAAACAGGATGGAGGTAATGTATGAAATGAACACCACATTGATGTACATTCCCAAAAAAGATATTTTACGGTACGAAATTACAACTGGAGATACCGAAGGTCTCGTAAATTATTTACTCACCATTGATGGTATCAAGTTGGCAGCCTTACTCATAGATCGTATTGAGGAAAGAAAATGGAGTTTTAGAAGTAAGGGTGATTTTGATGTAAATCAATTTGCTCGAATGCATTTTAATGGAGGAGGTCATAAAAATGCCGCTGGTGGTAGAAGTTTAGACAGCTTTAATGATAATATCAGCAGTTTTAAACATGTAATAGAACAGTATAAAAATCAATTGCGATAATTAGAATAAACTCAAATTGAACATTTTTTTAAATAACAAAAACTATAAGATGAAACAAGTTTTCTTAGCCTTTATGGCCATTGCCATGTTGGCATCCTGTAATGTAAACTATGATAAAGCAAAATCAGGCTTGATCTATAAAATTTTCCCAGGCGATGGTAAAGATACTGCCTTTGCAAAACCCGGAGAATTTGCAAAATTTCACATTTCTTATGTATTATCAGAAAAAGATTCTGTCATCAACAATTCATTTGGACATGTGCCAAATTATTCTGGTATTGATACCTCTAAGCGCAGTGAATACTCTGCCATAGAAATTCTTCCAATGATGCGTGTGGGCGATAGTGCAGTGTGCATTATAAGTGTAGATACACTTGTAAGCCGTGGTATGGTAAATGGCTACAATGATCAATTGTTTATAAAAGGAAGCAACATTAAATGCTATATCAAGCTATTGCAAGTATTCAAAACCGAAACAGATTTAATTGCTGATTATCAAAAAGAAATGGATATTGATAAAGAGCGTGAAATCAAGCAAATAGAAGCTTATATGGCAAAGAATAACCTCAAAGGTATCCGCACAAAAAATGGTGCTTTTGTTGTTATTGAAAATGTAGGCGATACATCTATGAAAGCTGATAGTGGCAAGCAGGCGGCTATTCTATATAAAGGTTATTTAATGTCTGATAATAGCAAGGTGTTTGACACAAATATGGATACTACTAAGGGAAAAACTGGAGCATATCCTGTAGTGGTAGGCACACATTCAGTTATACAAGGATGGGATGAATCCTTGCCATATTTTGGCAAAGGTGGAAAAGGTAAAATATTGGTACCTTCAGCTTTGGGTTATGGCCCACAGGGCAATGGTCCAGATATCCTTCCGTACAGTTCACTTGTGTTTGATATAGTCGTGGAAGATGTAACTGTAGCACCAAAAAAGCCTGCCAGAGGAATGCCCGAAGGTGTAATGCCAGAAGGTGGTGCAGAATAAAAATAATTTTAAATATCAGCCCCGCTATGGCGGGGCTTTTTAATTGTATAGCCATGCAAATAGATTGGAATATTTATAGCTTTGATACACTAACACCGGCTCAGTTATATGCCATTATGAAGCTTCGCAGCCGCATATTTGTGGTGGAGCAAAACTGTGTTTACTTAGATGCAGATGATAAGGATGTGCATTGCTTACATTTTTGTGGATGGCATGGGGATCAGCTTACAGCCTATACCAGGCTTGTGCCAGTAGGAATTTCTTATCCGGAATATCCATCCATAGGCAGAGTGGTGGCTGCCCCGGAATATCGTGGACTAAAATTGGGTAGGAAACTCATGGAAAAATCTATTGACCATTGCTTGGAAAAGTTTGGAGCCTTACCTATAAAAATTGGGGCGCAGTTATATCTGCATTCATTTTATAGCAGTCTTTCTTTCGAACAATCTAGCCCGGTTTATTTAGAAGATAATATTGAACATATAGAAATGATTTATTATCCAAAATAAACCAATATTTTTACGCACAGATTTTTACAATGAAAACATTTACAAAGAAGTCAGTCATTGGTATTCTACTTTGTTTCAATATTTTGTGTAGTACAATTCGTGCACAGAACAATATGATTGGTGGAGTAAAGGGTATGTTTGAAATTAGTACTACTTTGGGTGCGAATACTTTCTTGGGCGATATTGGAGGCACACGTGGTGAAGGCGCACCATTCATCAAAGACTTTACCGCACGCACTACCTCACTTATAGGAGGTGCCTCAATCATGTATCATCCTACCTTTTGGTGTGGCCTAAAAGCCGGTATAAATTTTACCAGCGTAAATGCCGCAGATAGCCTTATCAAAAACGAAGGCGGGCAGGAAAGATGGCGCTATTACAGAAATGCAAGTTTTAGAAGCAGCATTACGGAAGCCTATTTTGGAGTAGAAATTTACCCCTGGATGATGTTTGAAAAAGAATCAGAGCTTCATATCATTGAACCTTTCATTGGGGTAGGTGCAGGTATATTTCATTTTAACCCAACTGCGGAGTTAAACGGACAGGTGGTAGAGCTTCAACCGCTTAGCTTAGAAGGACAAGGATTTGATGAATATCCCGATAGAAAGCCTTATAAACTAACACAGCTTTATATACCATATTCCGCAGGTGTAAAATTTTATTTAACCAGTAGTTTTTCATTATCCACCGGCATTCAATTTAGAAAAACTTTTACTGACTACATAGACGATATTAGCACAACCTATATTGATCCAGTACTGTTTGATCGATATCTAACTTTAGATCAAGCCAACCAAGCCAGACAATTATACAGCCGAAGCATCCGTCCAGAAAAAGTAAGACCAGACGGGGAAAAAGCCAATGCCACGAATAATGACAGTTATACTTCTATTTTTTTGAGTGTAAATATTAGATTGGGAGATTATTTCGGAATTAATAACGGATATAAATAAAATATACTGCCAAGCTTATACCCAATAAATTCTTACTTCTTTTTTTGAGCTTTACATAGTATCAAAACAATTTAATACTAACCTTACACCATATTAATTTTTTGTATGAAGCAAAAGCTCAATCTCTTTGACTTTACCATGATTGTAACCGGACTGGTTATAGGCATGGGTATATTTCGTACAGCAGCTACTTCAGCAAAAGCTGCCGGTAGTCCTGATGTATTTTTTACAGCATGGATAGCAGGAGGAGTAATAGCACTATGCGGTGCGCTTACTTATGCAGAAATTGGGAGTAGGTATCCTGTAAACGGCGGCTACTTCCGCATCTTTTCCTACACCTATCATCCTTCTGTGGCATTTGCAATAAACTGTATTATATTAATTTCAAATGCAGCATCATTGAGCGGGGTGGCTCTTATAGGAGCGGGGTATATCAGCAGTGCTTGGATACCAGATGCTTCCAATACCATAAAAGTACTAATAGCCATTGCAGCTATTCTTATTTTTTATGGAGTAAATATGATGGGCCTGAAAATGAGTGCACGTACACAAAATGTACTCATGATTATAAAAATATCCATGCTGCTACTCATTATTGCTGCATTGTTTTTTCCTGCTGTTCATGCAGATCAAACTGCTGTATCCAGCAATATTCATCCAGATGCTTTTTCGTGGATAAAAGCCCTTGGTATGGCTATGGTAGCTGTGTCTTTTACTTATGGTGGCTATCAACAAACCATCAATTTTGGTAATGAAGTAAAACAACCTGCTCGGCTCATACCACGAGGTATTTTCATCGGAATATTTATTATTATTTCACTCTATCTGTTGGTCAATTTTTCCTACTATAAAGTATTAGGCTTTAAAGCACTTACTGAAAACAATGAGATAGCAGGTATTCTCGTTTCAAAACTGATTGGTAATACGGGCAGTAAAATATTTTCACTGCTTTTATTTCTGTCCGTACTCGCCTATGTAAACGCATTGCTTATGAGCAACCCTCGTGTAATGCAAGCTATGAGTGAAGATGGAGTACTACCAAAAATTTTCAGTTATGAAACAAAGAAAACAAACGCATTGGCAGTATCACTTACGGCATTTGCCGCCATTTGTATAGTCATCTTATTTTTCTCTCAAGAGTTTGACGAAATATTGGGCTTTACCATATTTCTGGATTGCTTTGGTATGGCCACCTCTGCGGGTGCTATTTTCAAGCTGCGCAGAGAAACAAAGCATTTAGATGGCAGCGGTATTTTTAAAATGAAATTGTATCCTCTTTTACCAATTGTATTTATAACGGCTTATAGTTTTATTGCCATCAGCATTGCCATCAGCGAACCCAATGCAGCAAAAACCGGACTGCTTGTAATGGCTGTATTTGTTTTACTGTATTTCCTATTAAAAATTGTCAATCAGAAAACTGAAAAAAATCTTTAGACAAAAAATATCATACTGCAATTGCCAACTTTAAAAGCTATTACTGTTATACCTGCAATAGCTTATCTCAATTCGTTTTATACCATTATGACTTTTTCATAATACCTACCCTACTTCATTTCTAAACACAACCGTATTATCAAATACATCTATCAGAACAGGAGCCGATTTATTGATACTACCTGCCAATATCTTTTTGCTCAGTTCATTTACTATTTCCTTTTGTATTAATCTTTTTAAAGGTCTGGCCCCAAGCTGTGCATCAAAACCATGTGCAGCAAGAAAATCTAAAGCATAGTCTGTAAATTGAAGCTCTATACCATTTTGCTTCAGCATGGATTGAAGTATTGCCAACTGTATAGAAACAATTTGTTTTATTTCTGCTTGTAGCAGTGGCTGAAACATGATGATATCATCCACACGATTTAAAAACTCCGGCCTTATCGTTTCGCGAAGCAGCAGCATCACTTCTTTCTTTGTTTTTTCTACAACGGCCTCTTTATTTTCTGAAGAAATATGTTCAAAATTTTCCTGAATGATATGACTACCCATATTGCTGGTCATAATAATAATTGTATTTCTGAAATTGACCACACGACCTTTATTATCAGTAAGCCTACCATCATCCAATACCTGCAGTAATACGTTCCAAACATCCGGATGCGCTTTTTCAATTTCGTCTAAAAGCACCACGCTGTATGGCTTTCGGCGCACGGCCTCTGTCAGTTGACCGCCTTCATCATAACCCACATATCCCGGAGGGGCGCCTACCAATCTGGATACAGTATGCTTTTCCTGATATTCACTCATATCAACCCTGGTCATCATGGCTTCATCATCAAAAATATATGCAGCTAGTGCCTTGGCAAGCTCTGTTTTACCGACACCTGTAGTACCAAGAAATATAAATGAACCAATTGGCTTTTTAGGATCTTGCAGCCCCGCCCTGCTGCGTCTTATGGCATCCGCTACTGCGGTAATGGCCTCATCCTGTCCAATTACTTTTTTGTGCAGATCATCTTCCAAATGCAATAATTTCTCAGATTCACTTTGTAGCATTTTTGTAACCGGAATACCTGTGGCCTTACTCACATTTTCTGCTATATCTTCTGCATCCACTTCTTCCTTCAGCATGCGCTTAGCACCTGCATTTGCTATTTGGTCCGTCAACTGGCTGATGATGGTTTCCTGCTCTTTTATTTTTCCATATCTTATTTCCGCTACTGTGCCATATTCTCCATTTCGCTCAGCCTGTTCTGCCTGTAGTTTAAATTGCTCAATAGCAGCTTTTGCCTCTTGCACTTTTTCCACCTGTTCTTTTTCTTCTTTCCACCTTGCCTTCAGGGTGTCTCGCTCCACACTCAAATTAGCTAACTCGGTATTTAATTCTTTTAGTTTCAAGGTATCAGATTGCTTTCTTCCTGCATCCTGCGCAGCAGCTATAATGGGCATAGCATCTATCTCTCTCTTTATGGCTTCCCGCTCTATTTCCATCTGCCTTATCTGTCTTTCTAATTTGTCCAATTCCTCAGGCATACTATTCATTTCAAGCCTAAGCTTTGCAGCACTTTCATCTATGAGGTCAATGGCTTTGTCCGGCAGAAAACGATCTGTTATATATCTGTGTGATAGTTCTACTGCGGCTATAATGGCTTCATCTTTTATACGTACATGGTGGTGTGTTTCATATCTATCTTTCAATCCACGCAGTATAGATACCGCATCTTCCACCGCAGGTTCATCAATAATAACCTTTTGAAACCTACGCTCCAATGCTTTATCTTTTTCAAAATATTTTTGATATTCATTGAGTGTAGTAGCACCCACAGCCCTCAGCTCACCCCTTGCCAGAGCGGGTTTCAAAATATTGGCGGCATCCATTGCACCTTCTCCCCCACCTGCACCTACTAACGTATGTATTTCATCAATAAATAAAATGATATCACCATCACTATTGCTCACTTCTTTAATAACTGCTTTGAGGCGTTCCTCAAATTCACCTTTATACTTTGCCCCTGCTATCAGCTGACCCATATCCAAAGCATAAATAATTTTAGATTTCAGGTTATCTGGCACATCTCCATTTACAATACGCATGGCAATACCTTCAGCTATTGCAGTTTTTCCCACTCCCGGCTCACCTACCAATATGGGATTGTTTTTGCTGCGGCGAGATAGTATGTGCAGGGTGCGGCGTATTTCCTCATCTCTACCTATCACCGGGTCCAACTTTCCCAGCCTGCCCAATTCATTCAAGTTTCTTGCATATTTATTTAACGCATTGTATTCCTGACTTTGGGTTTGTGAGGTTATTTTTTCACCTTTGCGTAGTGTATTAATGGCTTCTGTAAGCCCCTTTTCTGTAAGTCCATTTTCTTTCAGCAGTTTTGCAGTACTATCACTACCCTGCAGTATGGCCAGCAGTACATGCTCCGGCGTTATAAACTCATCACCAAATTTCTTTAATACATTACCCGCTCTAAGTATTACATTGTTTGCATCCCTACTTACAGACTGTGCAGGTTCCGATTTGGTGATTGGTAGCTTTTTAAGCATTTCTTCCAATTTAGTATCCACCAACTGTACAGACACATTATTTTTTTTCAGGAGATAATCAATCGTATTGTCCTCCTGATTCATCAATGCTTTTAAAATATGCTCGGTTTCAATATTTGTATGTTGTAGATTAAATGCAAATTGCTGAGCCTGTTGAATGCATTCTGCAGCCTTAACCGTAAAATTTCCTAAATTCATTTTAATATATTTTAAAGAATGAGATAGGTAATCAGCAAATAAAAATCCATCAGAGAAAAAAAGGAAATAATGTCCATCAAATACTCATTCATCAGCAATTATTGCATCTTTTCAACAATGAAAATGACAATAAGTCTTTCAGGTCCAATACCACATTATAACCTACAATCAAAGATTGCTCTAATCCAATGCAAAATCAGAAATTTTTGTTGCATCAAAATTTATTATTTACCCCTTCGGGGAATGATTACGCACGGTAAATCATTGCGAGGAGGGACGACGATGCTTATTAAAAAAAGACCTTTGGTGGAGGGGGTGGCTATACGTTATTCAAAAGGCAGGGTCATGATGAATGCCGTGTTGTATAGCTGATTTAGTATTATTTTTTTGTGCAGGTTTTTATAAGGCTTTTGCAATCAATTGTAGGCATACAGATAGCAACTTTATGGGCCCTTTTATTTCAAAAGCCCAAGGTTTAAACCGTGGGCTTTTGAATATTGCGTTAAGAATTATGAATGTATCTTTAATCTTTTTTGGCATTTGTACATTTCACTTCTATGCGTGAGGGATTACGAATATATCTTTTATTTTTTTGGCATTCGTGAATTTCGCTACGCTTTATTTGAAACGAAAAGCCCACAGCGCAGCGGGGACTTGTAGTGAAAATCCCGACCCGTAGGGGCACGCCCCAAAAAATATTATTTTATTGTTTTACCAGTTTTAATGTGTGTGTGGCATTTTCATCTTTTACTGTAACTATATAAGTGCCTGCGGCAAATTTTTCTGCTTGTATGGTTACTGTATTTTCAGTAATGCCGATTTGCTGCCATATTAATTTTCCATTGAGGTCTTTTACCATGACGGCTACTTTTCCAATTGCATTGTCAATGGATATTTTTGTGTTTGTATGCACCGGATTTGGCGATAGCTTGACTAATAAAGTGGCCTGTAAATTTTGTATGGCTTCTACCTTGCTGATGCTACTTTTACCATCGTAATCTGCTACTTGTAAGCGATAGTAAATTGCCTTTGCAGACAGCAGTGATAGTGCATTGATGTCTGTATAATTGTAGGATGCTCCAAGACCTGATTTACCTCTTGCATCCACAGTACCAATGGTATTGAATTGTACACCATCTGTGCTGCGCTGTATATAAAAAGCTGCTGTGTTTGATTCTGATGATGTGGCCCAATTTAATACCGCATTTTTGTTTTGAGCAATAGCAGTAAATGATTTGAGGGTAACAGGCAGGGTAAGGGCGGTTATTTTAAAATCCCAAATACCTCTTCCAAATGTGCCGAATCTTACGGTTTGAGCGGATGAAATATATTCTACAGATACATAATCCTGTAAGGGAGTTTCTACCCCGGTTAGGCTATACCATTTTTTTTCTTCTCGTACATATACATAAGGCCCTGCGGCGGTACCTGCAAAGAGTAAGGTTTCATCATCATTGGCACAAATTTCATACACCAAAGTCTGTGGCAAACCTGTGCTTGTTGCTGTAAAATCTTTGCCTCCGTTTGTACTTTCCCAAACGGGTGCATTGCTGTAACCACTACCGGCATACCACACGGTATTGATGTCTTTTTTACTGGAGTAAATGCTATTGCCATACAGATACCAAGGCTCCGGCCCGCTACCCAAAGAGGATTTGAGCCAGGTGCTTCCACTGTCTTTTGTATAATAAAACAAACCATTTTCTGTACCTACAAATATATTTTTTGTATTGATCACAGATGGCTCTATGGCAGATATGCCTGCACTGCCACCACTGGCTGCTCTAAAATCATAGTTAAACTGCTTGGCTGTAAAGGATACAGGTGTAGTGGTGGATGCATCTACCCTTACTAAGTATGAACCGCTGCCGCCATTGATATTGCCACCAGCTATATAAATGCCATTTTCATTGTTAGACACGGTGGCTGTTGGCAAAATCCAGCCATAGAGTGGCAATGCTGAACCACTGAGCTGCCAACTACCCGGAGAAACATTTCCCGCAGGGTTTGTATAATAAATAACCCATCCTCCTGGATATTCACTCCATAAATTTTTGTTATTACCTGTCAAGGCCAAGTGGCCATAATCACCACTGATTTGTTGTGTCATGTTTAGAATGCCAGGTGTGGTAGCAGTAGTTGCAATATGCCATCCCTGATCCTGTGTGCCACCATATATTTCATTCGGTTTTGCAGGATTTGTCAATACATCGTAGTACTGTGCATTGTATAATCCAGTAAGTGAAATATTTTGAGTGGTAACTAAGTTATCGTAAGAAACCGCACAGCCACCATGATTGTTTATGATAGCGAAAGGAGTGCCGCCCAGTGTATAATATTGTTTGATTTCCATGATGTCTGCATGCAGTTTGCCGGGTATATTATTGTAGTACTCATACCACTCATTTACAGTGGTCCAGTTTGTACCTCCATTGCTGCTGCGTATAGCATTTACAGCCCCCGCAAACACCAAGGAAGCATTGGTAGCAGACACGTCCAATCGACCCCATGATGCTGCTGGCAAGTTTCCTTTTTTTGTCCAAGATAATCCATCATTTGTACTGGTGTATATACTTACATTATTTACCAACATATACAAGGTAACCGTGCCACCAATATTTACAGCTCTGATTACACAAGTGCCTGATAATCCAGATATGGAAAAGGATTTAGAAGTAACTATGCTTCCATCAATTTTTGTGGTTAAAACAGATCCGGATGCAATAAAAATGCTATAAACAGTATTACTATTATAAGCCATGTGCTCGGAACCAAGATCTGAATTATAAGCGCCAAGCTTTACGACATCTACCTCTGTAAAAGATGCGCCTTGATTGGTAGATTTAAATGTAGTCAATACATAATCACTATTTGCAAAATCATAACCGAATGTATGCAGGTAGAGCGTTCGCTGTGCATCGTTAGCAACAAAATATCTCTTGACTGCATAAAAATCAAATTTTGAACCATCGTTGATTTTGCCACCGCAAGTTGTAAATGTTTTACCATCATCATCTGAATAACTTACCGCTCCAAAAGAAGTATGTGCCAATATTCTTATACCGCCACCAGGTTTTTGAAAAGCGAGTACATCTACATTATCAAAAACAATATCGTCATTTAAAACCTGCCATAGGCTACCATCTCTTTTTCCCTTCCACAAACTTCCGCCTGAGGTTATGGTATATATTTCATCCGTTTCCGGCACAAAGGATACACCAATGGTGCTTCCGGCAATGTTTGCATTACCCCTTTCACTCCATTGTCCTGTAATTTTTCCATTGGCAAACACTTCATCTCCCCCAATAAATGGTGCACTTAAATTTTTTATGTTTTGCTTTTGCTGAATAAGCATTTCAGCATTGATGGCATTTATTTTTTTCCAATCGTCACTGGGTGCAGAGCGATGTATTAACTCCCACCATAATGCTTTTTTCTTTTCATGCTCCACCCCTTCTTCTTTGCTGCCTTCACCCGGTGGCATGAGTGTGGATTGTGGTGCTAAATCTTTTTTTGCTTTTGATGTTTTTAATGTATAAAGAGTAATTAAAACAATGGCAAGAAAGATAAGGGAAAGCAAAACCCTGTTTGTAAACTGATTTTTCATTTAGCAAAATTTTTGTTGATATAAGTTGGTTCAAATATATGCATACTGAAATGTAAAGTATAGTATAGTTTTTTTCTGACTGATTGTAATTAGACTTGAATTTATTTAATTGTATGCTAAGGATGCACCTGCAATTCTTAAACCCCTATTTTATGTCACATCGGACTATGATATTTTTTAATAATTTATTGTGCTATTCAATAGATATATTATTTATGTATTTGAAATATTAATAATCATAACAACAATTTATTCACAAAAAATATATTTTTCAAAAAATAAAGTCTTTAAAACAGTTGTTAGTCTATTTGAAATTTAATTTTACTTGCTTATAATAAACATATATTTAATTTAATATGAGTAAGGCTACAGCAAAGCAACTGTTACCATTTCTGATTTTAACCGCTATTGCACTAATAGCTTTATTTATACCTTCAGTTCCCATTTTTGAGGATAAAAACCATGTATATAATGCGGCTGATACAGCCTGGATTCTCATAGCCACTGCACTTGTTTTTTTGATGACACCCGGTCTTGCATTTTTTTATGGAGGCATGGTACATAGAAAGAATGTGATATCAACAATGATCAAAAGCATAGTGGCCGCAGGGGTGGTAAGCATTAGTTGGATTGTTGTGGGGTATAGTTTGGTTTTTGGTAAATCTTTGGGTGGTTTTATTGGCAATCCGGCTTCACATTTTTTCTTTCAGCATGTTTTTTCCGGGGAGCCCTGGAGCCTTGCACCTACCATACCCTTGAGTTTATTCGCCATGTTTCAATTGATGTTTGCCATCATTACCCCAGGCTTAGTGGTAGGGGCTGTGGCAGAGCGTATAAAGTTTACTTCTTATGTATTGTTTATTTTATTGTTTAGCGTTTTTGTATATGCACCTCTTGCACACTGGACCTGGAATCCTGAGGGGTTTCTATTTCAATGGGGTGTTTTGGATTTTGCTGGTGGCACAGTAGTACATATTAGCGCAGGATGTGCAGCATTAGCAGGAGCTATTGTTTTGAAACAAAGAATTGCCCATCAAGAGCAGATAGAAATACCACCTGCAAATATTCCTTATGTACTTATTGGCACGGGTTTATTGTGGTTTGGCTGGTTTGGTTTTAATGCAGGCTCTGCACTTGCAGCCAATGGTCTGGCAGTATCGGCATTTGCCACTACAAATACCGCAGCGGCTGCAGCGGGCTTAAGCTGGATGTTTTTTGATGCAATGCGGGGCAAAAAACCATCTGTGCTCGGTTTCTGTATTGGTGCTGTAGTAGGGCTTGTAGCCATAACGCCTTCGGCGGGATATGTAGCTTTGCCACAGAGTGTTTTTATTGGTTTTATAGCAGCTATTATTTCAAATCTAGCAGTATATTATAAACAGAAATCAAGATTAGATGATACATTAGATGTATTTCCCTGTCATGGTTTGGGTGGCATAGCAGGTATGTTGATGACAGGAATTTTTGCCACAAAAACAGTGAACCCTACGGGTAATGATGGACTTTTTTATGGCAATACTGATTTCTTCTTTACTCAACTGAAGGCATTGCTGATTGTGGTTGGTTATAGCTTCTCAGTATCCTATCTGATATTTCGGTTTATCAATTTCATTTTGCCCCTAAGGGTGAGCATCCATGAAGAAAAAATAGGATTAGATGCTACGCAACATGATGAAAATTATTTACAGGGATTGATGCCGGAGCTGCATGTGGAAAATGTGTAATGAATAATGTTGGTTACATAAAAAATAATGCTTGTAGCGTTTTAACCTTGGTTTTATTTAATTACTCTATGAAGCTTGAGGTATTAAATAAATATCATTTAAAGTGACTTTGGCATTCATAAATTTCGCATCTATCCTTGAAGGATTACGATTTTATCTTCTATTTTATTTTGGCATTCATGAATTTCGCCACGCTTCATTTGTAACGAAAAGCCAGCAACGCAGCGAGGACTTATAGTGTAAAGCACGACCCACAGGGGCACGTCCAAAATTCTTTAAAAAAAAATAAACAGACAAGGATATATAATTATTGTAAAAAATGCATCGAAATAACAGAACCAATACACCCTATTTTTGTTGCCTGTAAAAAAATAATCATGATAAAAATTGCTGTTGCAAAAGGTGATGGAATTGGGCCTGAAATAATGGATGCCGTATTATCAATTTTTAATGCAGCCGAACTACCTTTAACCTATCAGGTTGTTGAAATGGGCAAATGGGTTTTTGACAAAGGATACAGCAATGGCATGACTCCTGAGGCGCAACAGGCAATAGAAAGTCTTGGTATTTTATTCAAAGGGCCAATGGAAACACCAAAGGGTAAGGGTGTAAAATCTGTAAATGTAACAGCCCGCAAAACTTGGAATACCTATGCTAATAAACGCACATTCCAAACCTTGCACGGTGTAGATACCGTTTTCTCTAAAGCTGGCATAGCCATAGATGTTACGATTGTAAGAGAAAATATTGAAGATACTTATGGAGGCATTGAGCACATGCTTACGCATGATGTGGCTTTGAGCCGTCGCTTTATAACTAGACCAGGTAGTATGCAAGTTATAAAATATGCTTTTGAAATGGCCCGCAAAAAAGGGTGCAAGCGCATAACCTGTGGTCATAAAGCCAATATCATGAAAATAACAGATGGTCTTTTTCTAGAAGTATTTTATGAAGTGGCAAAAGAATATCCTGAGTTAAAAGTGGATGATGTAATTGTGGATGATCTTTGTATGAAATTAGTGACCCGCCCGGATTTATTTGATGTAGTGGTACTTACCAATTTACAGGGAGATATTGTATCAGATTTGTGTGCAGGATTAGTAGGTGGTTTAGGTTTTGCGCCTTCGGCAAATATTGGTGATCATATCTGCATTTTTGAAGCAGTACATGGCACAGCGCCTGATATAGCAGGTAAAAATATTGCAAACCCTACTGCACTACTTTTATCCGGATTATCTATGCTCAGGCATTTAGGTTTTATGCAACAGGCGGCACGTATTGAAAATGCTTTACTCTATACTTTAGAGCAAGGTATTCATACGGGAGACTTTGGGAGTAAAACAACTCCTGCATTAAATACAACAGAATTTGCAGATGCGATAATTCGTAATTTTGATCAACAGCCGGTGCATGGGGCAAGGCCAATTTTGGAAAATTTATCTATTACACCAACACAGTTTATTCTGGAAAAAAATCCAATGTTAGAAACAAAGGAAATGAATGCAGAAATAATTGTTGGTGTAGACATTTTTGTGGAAAGCAATGAACAGCCAAATGTATTAGCTGAAAAAAGCTTAGTACACACATTGGATCTTTTTAAACTGATTACCATCAGTAATAGAGGCACGCAAGTATGGCCAAAAGGATCTTTGTTTACAAACCTTGTAAACCAGTACAGACTTAGATTTGAGAGCATTGGCGATGCGCCACTCACCCAAACTGATATTTTAGAATTACAAAAAAGAATCAGTACAGATTACAAAATATGCTCAATAGAATTACTGAATATGTGGGATGGTAAAAAAGCATATTCCTTAGCCCAAGGGCAATAGTAAATTTTAAGAAAATTAAAGATGAATTAACTCATATTTTTTTGAGGATAAGTGCAAAATAAAGAGACCCGCCGTGGCGGGTTTCTTTATTTAATACCCATATTTACAGCTTAAAGAATTTGATTGTATATGCTTGATCATGCACACTAAAACTTAGCCAGTAGTATTTACTTTTTAATTGGCTTATATCAATTGGTGTTTTGGCTGTAGATGCAGATGCAGTTTGCACTACAGATCCATGTTCATCAATAATCTTTATTTGCAATAAGCCATCTGGTATTCCAATTATATACACCTGCTTTTGCGCAGGGTTTGGATAGACTTGTAGGGGTAGCAGCATATTATTTTTTGCTGGAAAACTTCCTGTTATCAATTCGTGTGCACCCATATCCAGTATGCCAGTTTTTCTGTTATTTCCAAAGTAATCTGTGCTGCCCCACTGGCCCCTGCTGGTACCTATTATTGCAGCGGGATCTCCCCCTGATATAGCTATAGATCCTGACTGAATATGCAGGTCCGGATTAATCGTATTACTTCCTGAAATACCTTCATATACAAATGATGGATTTCCATATTTTGACTGCTTATCAAAGTTCAGTGTATTATTGGTTTTATAGGTTGAGTATGAGTTGTAATTATAATTGGTACCATTAATTTTATACTGAAAAGTTAAAGCAGTGCCAGCTGTATTGTTTTTATTATTCCATAAATTATAATTCATAGTAAGATTTGTGATTAAAGCGTTACCATCTGAATTAATCATTGCAGTATTTGAAGCCCTTGCATAAAAAATATTGCTATTAATTTTTACATCCTGCATATTGTCAATAACTAATTCTGCCCAAGCACCTACATTGGCACTTGTGCCATTTACATCACCATCTCTACGCCCACCTCTATTGTTGTAAAAGCAAGTATTTCCGCAGACCAATGCATTTTGTAATTTGCCTTTATAGTTACCGATTTTTAATCCTACACTTCTACAGTTATAGATTAAATTATTTCTTACTGTTATATCCTGTGTTTCAAATGCAATAGTAGATTTATCATTTTCTGCACTGATTTCTATTCCATAATCACCATCTCTGATTAAATTGTTTTCAATCAATATTGCTCTGCCTCCGTCCACATAAATACTTGCCCCCTCTGCGTAAGGGCTCTGATTTACATAAAGTACATTATTAGCAATAATACCATTATATGCCTGGTCTAAATTTACGTTACTATTTTCACCTTCATAGCCAATAACGTCAATCGCAATATTTGTATTGTCGTGCAGGGTATTGTTGGTAGCTGAGAAGCCATTAATATTTGAGTTAAAAGAACACACTTCGCTTTGCCCTGTAATGTTATTATTAAAATCACAATGGTGTACGTTTATATTTTGAATTGGCTGGCTTGATCTTCCATATACAATTAATGGCTGCGCATTTTGGCTTGTGGTAGGCTTTACATTTGGGTTTGTACTCCAGCTTATAGCAGTAAATGTACAATTCCTAATTTCAATGTTTTGCATTGACACTGTTCCGGAAGAATTGACTAAAATACCTTGTGCATTATTTTTTACATTATCTCTTGTTATAGTAAAACCATCAATAATGATATTACTAAAATTTGTGATTTGTATAACAGGACTTGTAGATGCATCAGCAGATTTTAAAAATACAGTACCTACTCCATTTTTTTGAAGTGTAATTTTTTGTGTAGCCGTACCAGAATATTTCCAAACCAAATTTTGTTTGTAAGTACCCGGAGATACTAAAATAATATCACCAGCAGCAGTTGCTTTGTCCAATCCTTTTTGCACTGTTAGTAATGGAGATGCCGCAGAAACACCAGCATTTGCATCATTTCCAGTGACCGCATTTACATAGTAAGTTGTAGCAAAACACTGTGTAGATAGTAGTGTAACTACTCCCAAAAGAACCAACAATCTTGCAGAAGATGTGCTCATTTTTTTCATTGTGAATAATTTTTTTTAAATAAATAATAGTAGCAATATTAGAAATTATTAATAATATAAAAATAAGTTTATGAAATTTATTCGTAAGATATTGAAAGTTATAAAAATATTTCCTTAGCTTTGTAGCATAATTTTTTGATATGAAATATCTACAGTTTACTGAGGATGAGCTAAGAGAAAAAGGTGCCCTCTTTACAGCAAAAGAAATTGAGGGGCAACCTGATATCTGGAATCAAACTGCAAAAAAATTTTATGAAGAAAATACTGAGATCAATACTTTTTTGAAAACGGCTTTAGCTCAGTCCAATCAAATTATACTTACAGGTGCCGGCACAAGTGCTTTTATTGGCCTATCTCTTCAGGGTGCTTTTTTTAGAAATACAGGAATAATATCCAATGCAATATCTACAACAGACCTTGTATCGCATCCGCACAACTATTTAAATGCACATCAAACACCATTGATCATCTCCTTTGCAAGAAGCGGAAATAGCCCCGAAAGTTGTGCCGCATTAGATTTGGCCGATTCCTTTACTAAAAAATGTTTTCATCTAATCATCACTTGTAATAAAGATGGGGCACTATCAAACTATACATCAAAAAACCCAATACATGTCATCAACTTACCTATGGATACAAATGATAAGAGCTTGGCAATGACAGGAAGTTACACATCTATGCTATTGACAGGGTTATTGATAGCATATAGAGAACAAAAGGAATTTTGTACTCAGCAATTAATGCGGGTAGCAAATGCATCAAGTCAAATTATTACTACACAAACTACTGAATTAAAAGATATAGCTGAGAAACATTTTCAAAGAGCAGTATTTCTTGGATCCGGGGCCTTATTTGGTACTGCCACAGAAGCCGCACTGAAATTACAAGAACTTACAGATGGCCAAATTATATGCAAATCAGACACCTATCTTGGTTTTAGACATGGGCCCAAATCTGTCATAGATGACACCACACTTGTTGTATATTTTTTTATTAATGATGAACATATTCGACAATATGAAACAGATTTAGTACATGCCATGAAAAAGGGTAATGCAGTTATGTTTCAGATTGGCGTAGCTGAAAATAAAGTTGAAAATATTGATACTGATACACAAATAAATTTCCCGGGAGAATATATGATTGCTGAAGATTTTTTACCATTGTGCAGTATAATACCTGCTCAAATATTAGGTTTTTATAAGAGCCTTCAGATTGGTCTTATGCCAGATGCACCATCGGTAAGTGGTGCAATTTCCAGAGTTGTGCAAGGTGTAAAAATTTACTCTGTTGAAGTATAAAATTGACAGCAGTAACAACCCTTTAAACCATTGTATAAATCTATATCAGAGTTTTCTGAATGTGTAATACACTTAAAAAGTATAAAAATAAAATTAGAATAATGACTAATAAAAAATTTGATGTATTAGTAGTGGGTGAACTAAATGTAGATTTAATATTAGATCAAATTGAAAGGCTTCCTCAAATTGGCAAAGAAATTATTGCAGATAAAATGACTTTTACTTTGGGAAGTAGTTCGGCAATTTTTGCCAGCAATCTCAGTGTATTGGGTACATCTGTTTGTTTTTGTGGCAAGATAGGTAAAGACAGTTTTGCCAATAAAATATTGGCAGATCTTACTTTGAAAGGTGTTGATGTAAATTTTATTAAACGAAGCAATACTGCGGCTACGGGAATTAGCGTTGCCTTTAATTTTAATAACGATCGTGCCATGATAACTTACCCTGGTGCCATGAACGAGCTCAGGGAAAAGGATGTAACTGATGAAATGCTCAGCTCTGCTACCCACCTGCACGTAAGTTCTATTTTTTTACAATCTGAATTAAAAAAAGGATTGGTACAATTGTTTCAAAGAGCAAAAAAACAGGGCCTCACTACATCACTCGATCCGCAATGGGATCCCGCAGAAAAATGGGACTGCAATTGGAAAGACCTCTTAAAGTATGTTGACATTTTTTTACCCAATTATGAAGAACTAAAAAATATTACAAACCAGTCAACTATGAAAGATGCCATTGCATCTATAAAAGAGTATTGCACTGTATTGGTAGTAAAAAATGGCGCAGACGGAGCTACTATTGTTACATCAAATAACTTATTTCTACAACCCGCTTTCACCAATCATAAGGTAGCTGATGCCATAGGTGCCGGAGATAGTTTTGATGCAGGCTTTATTCATCAATATTTAAAGGATGAAACGGTACACCGCTGTGCAGAATTTGCAGCGCTTTGCGGAGCAATTAATACCACTAAAAGAGGCGGCACCACTGCATTTGCAGATATAGATACTGTGAAGAGAATTGCATTGCAAAAATTTAAATTTGATATCAATGAATATGAAAAACAAATTAGCAAATTGTACTAGAAATTGTACAGCTTTGCTGGCTGCAAACTTTTATAATTTCGAAACACTGAAGGGATTAGTGCTGGCAGCAAAAGCTACTGATAGTAGTATTATTTTGCAATTGAGTGAAAGTTCTTTAGAGTATTTATCCATAGCTCCTGCTGTGTCAATGGCAAGGGTTATGCTAAATGAGTATGATGTACAAGGATGGATTCATTTAGATCATGGAAGCAATATAACTTTAGTAAAAAAATGCTTAGATGCAGGCTTTGACAGTGTAATGATAGATGCAAGCGAAAAACCCTTAAAAGAAAATATACAAATTACAAAAGAAGTAGTGAAATTGGCTGAAGCTTACAATGCAAGTGTAGAAGCAGAATTAGGGTATATAGCAAAACTTGGCCAAGAACAAGAAGCTGAGCCAACCAATGCAACAGATGCAGCATATTTTGTAAATGAAACAGGTGTAGATGCACTGGCCATAGCCATTGGAAATGCACATGGCTTTTACAAACAAATACCAAAAATTAGATTAGATAGGCTCAAAGAGATAAGGGCTGTGACCAACTGTGCTTTGGTCTTACATGGCAGTAGCGGTATACCTGATGAGCAGCTAAAGGCAGCTATTAAAGCAGGCATAAATAAAATTAATTTAGCCACAGAAACAAAAAATACATTTATGAAAAAACTACAGCAGCTACTGGCTAATACAGATGAAATTGACCTCCGAAAAATATTCCCTAAAGCAATTGATGATGTTGTACAACTCATTTCAAAAAAATTAAATACAATCAACGGATGAAAAAAATCTATCCCTATATCAGCATGGTATTTTTGATAAATAGTAGTGCATATAGTCAGCCTACTACTGATATAGAATTAAAAAACTATAGACCCGTTTCTATTTATCATATACCATCCGCTCATATAACAAAAGCTGCTTTTCCTGTAATTGATATACATAGTCATAACTATGCAGCAACACAGGCAGATATTGAGGAATGGATTCATACTATGGATGTAGCAGGAATAAAAAAAACAATTTTGCTAACAGGTGCTACCGGGAAAAGTTTTGACACAATTGTAACAAAGTATAAAAATCATTTAGACAGGTTTGAACTATGGTGTGGCTTTGATTATACCGGATTTGAGAAAGAGGGTTGGGAACTAAATGCGCTTAAAGAATTAGAGCGATGCTATTTAAAAGGTGCGAGGGGCGTTGGTGAGATAGGGGATAAAGGTATTGGTGATGAATATGCAATGCCTACGCCTGGCATCGGCGTGCATATTGATGATATTAAAATGAAACCAATTCTTCAAAAATGTGCCCAACTACACATGCCCATAAGCATACATGTGGCAGAAGATGAATGGATGTATAATGCACCTGATTCTACAAATGATGGTTTGATGAATGCTGCACAATGGCATGTCAATCTATACCTGCCAAACAAACTAAATCATGATGCATTAGTGGCAACTTTAGAAAATGCAGTCAAGGAAAACCCCGAAACAATTTTCATAGCATGTCATTTAGCCAACTGCTGTAGTAACCTTAGTATGATTGGTAATTTACTGGATAAGTATCCAAACCTGTATGCAGATATTGCTGCAAGATTTGCAGAAATAGCTCCTGTACCCCGATATACTGCTGCCTTCATTACGAAGTACCAAGACAAATTATTATATGGTACAGACATGGGTACAGATGCATCTATGTATAACATCACATATAGAATACTTGAATCCGCAGATGAGCATTTTTACGAAATAGATTTATTCAATTATCATTGGCCTTTGTATGGACTTGATTTGTCTAAAGAAATATTGCAAAAGCTCTATCAAACTAATGCTATGAAAATTTTACACCAATAGACTATGTTACATACAATAAAAAAAAATTCAATCATTGGAGGCATTCTGATTTGTATTTCATTTCCCATAGCTGCACAAACAGTGAGTATTCATAATGAGCATTTATATATTACAATAGATGCAGCACTGCACACAAAAATTGATGCAGAATTTCCTTTCTCCAAAAAGCTGATGAGTGATTTCAGTGCTTCAGAGATATTGCAAACAAAATATTATGATGCAACAGATTTTACATTTACAAAAAAAATCATTCGGCCGATTGAAACGCAATCGGGGAAAGGATTGCAGTATTTAATTTTTGGGATAGATAAAGTACATAATCTTGAAAAAATATTGCAAATTACTACCTACAATCAATTTCCAAATACTGCTTTTTTTAAGTCGCATTATATTAATTTGGGATCAAAAAATATTCAGATACATAAATGGATCAATCACAAATATTCCATCATTCCTTCTACTGACACTACAAAATTCTGGAGCTTTCAGGGAAGCTCAAATGCAGATAGAGCAGACTGGATACAAAAAGTAAATGTGGGGTTTTATCAGGAAAATTTTATGGGTATGAATGCTGTTGATTATGGAGGTGGCATACCAGTTATTGATTTATGGAGAAAAGATGCCGGCATTGCAATTGGGCATACAGAAACTGTAGCCAAACTCGTTTCTCTACCAGTGGATTTTGATGAAAATAGCAGCAAAGCAGATATGCATATTGAATATGAATACCCTGAGGCTATGGCCTTTGAACGCGGAGATACATTGAGTAGTATTGAAACATTTATTTCTGTACACACAAAAGACTGTTTTCAAACACTTTCTATGTTTTCAAATTATATGCAAACCAAAGGGATAGTAGCTCCGGCCCAAGAACCACAGGCATTTGAGCCAATATGGTGTGCATGGGGTTATGAAAGAAATTTTACCATCCAAGAGATTTTAAACACGCTTCCAAAGGTGAAAGAATTAGGAATAAAATGGGTGGGATTAGATGATGGATATCAAGAAGCCGAGGGGGACTGGCATGCCAATAAAAACAGGTTTGAAAATGGTGATGCAGACATGAAAAAATTTGTAGACAGCATACATGCACATGGCTTAAAAGCTGTGTTATGGTGGGCTCCATTGGCTGCAGATCCTAACAGTAAAATTTTGAAAGATGATGCTAATCTATTATTGATTCAAGCTGATGGAGCACCGCAATATATTACCTGGTGGGATGCATACATGATGGCACCTACTTATGCAGGAACTATAAAAGCAACAAAAGATGCTGTAAAATTATTTTTAGAAGACTGGGGATTTGATGCATTAAAATTAGATGGCCAGCACATGAATGCATGTGCCCCTGACTATCAAGAGAATCACAATATAACAAACCCTGAACAAAGTTTTGAGCAAATGCCGATGATATTCAAAACAATATTTGAAACGGCAAGAAGCATAAAACCTAATGCAGTTGTAGAATTTTGCCCCTGTGGGGATTGTATGAGTTTTTATCATATGCCATATACTAATCAGTTTGTAGCCAGTGATCCTTTAAGTAGCTGGCAAGTAAGATTAAAAGGAAAAGTTTATAAAGCTATAATGCCTGCCACAGCTTACTTTGGAGATCATGTGGAGCTTACAGACAATAAGCAAGACTTCGCATCGCAAGTAGGCATTGGGGCAGTGCCGGGTACGAAATTCGTTTGGCCGGCAACAGGTATAAGTAGTAAGGATGAAAATTTTCTTTCACCCGAAAAAGAAATCTATTTTAAAAAATGGATACAGATATATAATGAAAAGCAACTCAGCAAAGCAAACTATTTAGGTAATTTATATGATATAGGATATGATTTTCCCGAAGCACATTGCTTAAAAAAAGCAGATACGTTATATTATTCTTTTTATGCAAATTCATACAACAGCAAAGTGAATCTACTTGGTTTAGACAAACAAAAAAAATACAGAGTAGTTGACTACTACAATAACCAAGAGCTTGGAATAGTAGATGTAAATCATTCCTCAATACCTGTCTCTTTCAATCAATTTTTATTGCTTGAAGCAATCCCATTTTAGTATGATACTTGTAGTTTGCCCTAATCCGTCCGTCGATATTTATTGGGAAATGGACACCATCAAATTTGGAGACTTGAATAGAATAAAACAGCAACACAAATTTCCTGGAGGCAAGGGAGTACATGTAGCAATAAATATTGCTGAGCTTGGTGAAAATGTAACACTACTGGGCATTTGGGGCGGTAGTACAGGCAAATGGGCAAGAGCAGCATGTGAACAGAAGAATGTATATTGTGATGGTGTCTATATAGCAGAAGACAATAGAAATTGCATTGCAGTATTGAGTAAAAACGAATCTATATTACACACTGAATTTTTGGAAAATGGACCTCAAATAAATAATGAAATATACAAGCAATTTTTTGACACATATACTACCTATTTATCCAAAGCATCACATATAGTTGTAAGTGGGTCATGGCCTCCAGGAGCCAATATAGATCCTAATGGAATATTTATAGATGCGGCCAATAAAAATAATATACCCGTATGGATTGATTGTGCTGGAGAAGCCCTGCAGCAAGCACTTTCCCATCATCCATTTGGTATTCATATCAATCAGCAAGAAGCAAAAGATATTTGCCCTACAGGCTTGCAGATAGAAGAATTCTTTTTACAGTTTACAACACAACTTGCATTAACTGCGGGAAAAGAGGGTTTATATCTTTATGATGCAAAACAAGTAGCACATGCTGTGTACAAAGTAGATGAAGTAATTAGTACAGTAGGTTGTGGAGATGCACTGTTGGCAGGCATTGTAACCGCATCGGCAAGAAAATTTTCATACAACGATATTGCAAAAATGGGTGCAGCATGTGGAGCAGCCAATTGTATGAGATTTGATATTGGTATGTTTTATAAAAAAGATGTAGAAAGTTTTTATAATAACTGACTACTTTTTTTAATAACCTTACTCAACTGTTATACTAAAATTTAACTTATTATAACCTGTTGCATTATCCCATACATTATCATTTGCCAGCCTTATAGCATACTCCACTCTATTACTGATAGAAGCATATTTATCAGGTAGAAAAAGGTACATATCATAGATACCTTTTGGCATATCATTCTTTGTAGTTATAGATTGCTTAACTGAAATATATCCGCTATACCATCTTCTGACATCTATATCAGTATCAAATTGAAATATTTGACCCGTGTTGTTATTTTTCATAATAATGTAAGCAGGCCGCTCATTATATGGTGATGCATACCCTATATTATTCAAAAAGATACAAAAGGAAAACTGCTTACCCGCTTTTACTGCTTTAGTAGGAAAGATTGTCTTATTTAAAACAAATCTATATCCTAGGTTTTTCTTAATGGCTTCCATACATCCTCCGCTTACCCAATCATTATTTACATCACTGTTATAAGCAGAGTTTAAAAAACTATAATGCATATCGCTCATCTCAGTTTGCGCTTTCCCTGATGATTCACAATCATTGTCAGGACTATAAGTATCATCACATGTTTCTCCACCTACAGGTCCATACTTACCATCATTCATCATGTATGTACGCATAGTAGGGCCGCCTGGCCTGCGGGGTGAAGATGAATTTCCATAATCGTCAAAAGTGCCATAATCATCCGGAGAAGAGAGGAAACAATCATTATGAAAACCTATTCTTGCTTTATCAGTTTCACTGAATGCTTCAGACTCTGTAAGTGCAGCTACACTGGTAGGTGCATCAGCTCCATAAACAAATCGTTGTTTCATTTGTGGCGTTCTTACCTGAATCATTCTATCCTTTGGTAAAGCATCTAACAAAGCGGCCAACACAGCATTCTTATTGATCCAGTTTGCATCTACAAATTTGCCGTTTCCGTTTGAAGAAGGATCCCCAAAAAAGTCACTATAATAGTTTTCCCCAAATATGCCTACAAAGCCCATTTGCATACAGGCAATTACATCAGCATTCTTTTGCAATAGCGGTTTTAATTGTGCAATATGATTCAATACGTTTTCTTTATTTGCATCACCATAAGGTGGACAAACAAACCCTTCAGAACATAGGCCAGCATTGGTTTCTACAGTATAACAAAATCTTAAAATAACTTTTAAACCTGCTGCCCTTATAGCATCAAAATCAGATTGAATATTATCTAACAAGGTCTGAGGTAAATCTTTTTTTGTATAACCTTTTAGAATAATGTATCTAAATAAAAGTGTGGTATATATTTCATAATTTCCATCATCAGCAGGTTGCAAGTTGCGCCAGCCTTTCATAACGTTAATGTCTAATGGAGTATAACCATTTACATAAGTTTCAGAATACCTATAAAAGCCACGCTCCGGGTTTGGAAAATCTGCTGTGCTTTCTTCATAGTAAGTCGTATCCAAGCTTTCTGGTGTATATAGTGGAGGGCTATCCAGTTTGCTACATTGCAATAAGCATATAGCCATGCATATACACAAAGAATAAAGTACTGTATGTTTCATATTTTTCTTAGTATCTTTTTACCAGAAGATTATTCTTTATAAATTAATTTTTCCCTTCGGGTATTAATGATGTATTGCCTATTATAATACTACTATTATTCACTCATATCCAAATAAAATGAATTGGCAAACTGATCTGGTGAATAACCGATAATGGCACCAAAATCATTTGTAAATACTTGTACACCAATTCTCAACCCCTGGCCGGTAAGGCCTTTGATTTTACTGCGTTTAAGTGCTCCTTCAAATTTTAAAACACCATCACTTTCTTCCGAGTGCCCTACAATATAAAATTCAGATAAGCTTTGAAAAGCATAGCCACCAAAAGAAGCCTGATCACCACTGTGATAAAACACATCTAACCAATCATCAAAAATGGTTCCTTCTAATAAAACATCGTAAGCACCACCTGGTATTTCTCCGGTGAGCAACCCTGTTAATGGGTCATTGTCTGCATCTATATATAAGTCATAAATATTACCATCAGCTTGAGTTGTATTTTGTTCAAAATAGAAATAAACATTTTCTCCATCATAGTCATATTTGGATCGGATAAAATTGCCCGCATTAGCTCCACCCGTTACCATATTATATTGAATGGTATCCCAGTCTGCCAGAGAATGATCATCCAATTTTATTGGTGATGGTTTGGAAATATAAATTACTGTGGAGGCTTCTGTTGTTGTGCCGTCGGCATTTGTAGCATATAATGTTGGCACAAATTTTCCTTTAGCTGCAGATCG
>CALAGJ010000110.1 GCA_937892395.1 uncultured Parafilimonas sp. | reverse complement strand
TATGAATTCGACAACCCTACATCATCCTTTACGGCACAATCCAAAACAATCTTTGATGGTGCTTTGAGTGCTGATGGAAAAGCTCCTGTATCTGCTTCATTCACCGCCGGTGAAGATGCCCCCGGTCAACTGATGGCAAACTTATTAGTGAAAGTGTTTGAGCCAGGTGGTGGTTTTAGTATAGATAATCAGTCCATGCCTTATCATCCTTTTAGTTCTTATGTAGGATTGAAACTACCCAGTATTGCAAACAATTGGGGCTATCTTTCACTCCAACAACCCCAGAAATTTGATATTGTAAATGTCAATACTACTGGTGCATTAATTAGCTCAAATACAGTTGTAGTAGAACTTTATAAAATTCAATGGAGATGGTGGTGGGATAATAGCAATGATTATTTTGAAAACTTTACGCAGGATAATTACAATAAACTCATTTATAAAGACACCATTACAACACAGGGTGGTAAAGCAGCCTTTGTTCATCGCTTTGGCAATGATGGATGGGGCAGATATTTGATGCTGGTAAAAGATATGCGAAGCCATCATGCCACAGGTAGTACTTTTTATATAGATGATGACAGCTGGCAGCAAAGAGGCAATGCAGATGACCCCTCAGCACTTGCCATGCTTTCTGTAGATAGTGACAAAGAAAAATATAATGTGGGGGAAGAAGTAAAACTTACCATACCGGGAAGCAAAGGTGGCAAGGCATTGATCAGCATTGAAACCGGCAATAAAGTATTAAAAACATTTTGGGTAAATACAACACAGGGCCAAACAAAGTTTGCTTTCAAAACCGAAAAAGAAATGAGTCCAAATATTTATGTAAATGTGAGCCTTATACAACCACATGCACAAACGGTCAATGATTTACCCATACGTATGTATGGCGTTATTCCCATCCTGGTGGAAGATAAAGATACTTGGCTAAAACCTGTGATAAAAATGTCGGATGAAATCAAACCAGAACAGAGCAATACCATATCTGTATATGAGGCCAATGGTAAAAAAATGAGTTATGTGATAGCAGTAGTGGATGAAGGTCTTTTAGACATTACCAGGTTTAAAACGCCCAGCCCTCATGATGCATTTTATGCCAAAGAAGCACTCGGTGTTAAAAGCTGGGATGTGTATGATGATGTAATAGGTGCATTTGGCGCACAAATAGATCGCATTCTTACCATAGGTGGAGATGCTGAGGGCGATCTTGCCGCTAAAACAAGAAGGGCAAACCGGTTTAAACCTGTGGTACAATTTTTTGGACCCTATCAAACAAACGGAAGTAGTAAACAAACTAATTTTAAACTACCTCCATATATGGGTAGTGTAAGGGTAATGGTAGTGGCAGCAAGCGATGCCGGATATGGCATGGCAGAAAAATCTGTGAAGGTAAAGAAGCCATTGATGTTGTTGACCACATTGCCCAGGGTATTGGGCCCCGCAGAAGAATTAAAAATTCCTGTTACCGTTTTTGTTACTGATAAAAATATAAAAAATGTGTCGTTATCTATACAGTCAAATAATTTGTTAGAAGCTGTAGGCACACAGCAAGTGGCGGTAAATGGCAGTGGAGAGCAATTGGTTTATTTTAATGCAAGGGTAAAAAATAATACAGGAATTGGCACCGTAAAGATAACTGCTCAGAGTGGTAAAGAACAAAGCATTAGTGAGACAGAAATCGAAATTCGAAATGCCAACCCTTATCAAACACAGGTAATGGAAGCCGTGCTACAACCCGGGCAAAGCTGGAGCAGTACCATTGCTATGCTGGGAGATGTTGGAAGCAGTAAGGCTACTGTCGAACTAAGTACCATTCCTGCATTAAATTTAGGAAAGCGGTTAAACTATTTGATTCAATATCCTCATGGATGTGTGGAGCAAACTACGTCATCAGTGTTTCCACAATTATACCTCAGCCAGATAATGGATATGAATGATGTACAGAAAAAACAAACTGATGTATATATCAAAGCTGGCATTCAAAGACTACTAAATTTTCAGCAGGCCGATGGTGGTTTTTCTTACTGGCCGGGTGGCAGTACCAGTGATGAATGGGGCAGCGCTTATGCTGGACATTTTCTCATTAATGCATCCGCAAAAGGATATGCTGTAAGTACCAATTTATTACAAAATTTTAAACTATATACCCGCACCAAAACATTGGCCTGGAATCAAGCAGCCGCTCCGTGGTATGGCAGTGATTTGGTACAAGCATATAGACTCTATGTATTGGCTTTGGGCAATGCTACCGAACTGGGTGCCATGAACCGTTTGAGAGAATATAAATTTTTAAGCAATGAAGCCAAGTGGATGCTTGCGGCAGCATATAGCATTGCAGGGCAGCAAAAGATTGGTCTATCTCTTATTAGTGGGTTGCCTACAAGTTTTGCAGAGCGTAGCAGTGCCGGTTTTACTTACGGCAGCAGCCTGAGGGATTTGGCCATTGAATTAGAAACGCTCAATAGTTTAGGTAGGAAAATGGAAGCAGCATCTGTAGTAAGAAGCATTGCTGCGCAAATGGGCCAACAGAGTTGGTACAGCACACAAACTACAGCATGGTGCTTACTGGCTGTTTCAAATTTTTGCGGTAGCAATAAAGATGGAAAAAAGATATTGGTAAATGGTAAAGCAGGTGCTACTGATTTTAGTTTTCAAAGTACTGCTGCCATTAATCAAATGCCGGTAGGCTGGCAAAAAGATAAGGCTACTGTTTCACTTACAAACAAAGGATCCAATGTGGTTTTTGTAAGACTAATGAATAGTGGCAAGCCTATTCAACCCACACCGGTACCTCCTGTAAATAATCCTGACATTCTTTTAATGAGTGTATCATTTATCAATAATACGGGTGCTGCTATAAAAATGGATAGCCTTAAACAAGGCACTGATTTTATTGCAAAAGTAACCCTGAAAAATCCGGGTAAAAGAGGAGCGTACAATGAAATGGCACTCACACAAGTATTTCCTTCGGGATGGGAAATATTAAATACACGATTATTAAATAGTGAGGGTGCTTTTCAAAATTCTCCCATCGATTATATGGATATCAGAGATGATAGGGTATATCATTACTTTGATATGAAAATGAATGAATCACTTACTTACTATGTGCATTTGAATGCTGCTTATCCCGGCAAATACTATTGGCCAGGCGTATATTGTGAATCTATGTATGAAGGAGGCATCAATGCATCAATACCCGGCAAATGGGTGAAAGTAGTGGAGTGATAAAATGATGAAATAAGAATAGCTTTTGAAACAATTTTATGACTGCATCTGTCAATAATAAATTAAAGAAAGAACGGAAACTTGACGGAAGTTGATTTTTTGTCTGAATAGATAGAACTTATTTGCAATATGCTCAAACGCTTATGTATGCTGTATTCCAGCATTTGATTATTTTGATATACAATAGTTTGAGTTTCTAAAATAGCACAATCATTTTACTGAAAAATGGTTGTGCTATAGTTGGAATATCTAAAATTCATTTATTGTATGTGTTATGTTTGCAGGGTCCTCATCAACAATATGTTTTATTGATTTAACCCATTTTCTATTCTCGATTATTTTCTTGGAATTCTTCAAATGTCTGTAATAAACCCAATCTGTATAGTATCACCAACATGTAGTTTGCTGATCAATGAATCATACTTGAAACTATCGCTTAATGTATAATATTGAATTTGATTTTCTAAACTGATTTAGAGTTCCTTTCTATCTTCCTATATAGTAGTTTTCGAGTTGCCCTTGTGGTTACTTCCTCAATAGTATGGATAGCTGCTGTACAACCTGAAAATCATTTAGTGTAAAAAAAGATTCTCTTATACTCAAAATAAGCATCCAAATAAAAACAATGATTAGAGGAGGCAAAAGATATTTTTTTTTAAAATCTTGATTAGATATCCCCTATAATCTTTGAAAAAATAAAGAATATACTTCATGATTTTCTGCTATCAAAATTCGGATACTTGATGTAGAAATTCATTTTGCCTTTTTTCATATTAAGATAGTTTGCCAAACCATTTGAGCTGAAAATAGTCATTTGTAAGTTGAAAAATACTTACACAATACGCATGCAATAAAGTCCCTTTTATTGCTTCATATAAGTGGCTTGAATTTTTTTTATGCTATCATTTATTTTCAGATGAATAAAATAAGTACCCTCTGATACTGATAGTTTTGTAAAGTCTATTGGCTCTACATATTTACCATAATCATAGGTTTTATTTAGCATTGGTGTAGCCACTAATTTACCACTGGCATCATAGAGCAAAACGCTTACTTGGCTTTTCGCTTTTATCTTAAATGATACATAAGCTACCTCAGTAAATGGATTTGGATATTGGTTGGTTTCTATCTCATTTTCGGTAGATATTGCAGCATTTCCAGCAGGCTCATTTGTAATGATACCGGTATTGACAAGGGCAGTATAAACGCTGTTTGTAGATCCATCTGTTCGAGTCCAAATTGGTCTTACAATATTATTATGCGCAGTTATATTAGTGTAGTCGCCAAAAAAGACAAAACTGTTTGGAGTAAACGATTGTTCACTTATTTTGAAATTTGTAAATGTGTTACCCCCATCTGTACTTCTAGCCATATAAACATCTGTGGCATTGCCTAATGTATTTCGCCTGTCATAAAAAACAAACCATAAATAACCTGTGGATTGGTCTACAGTCATCCAAGTGAGAAATTGATGGCGGTTGGAGTTGTCATTATTGACCCGGATTGGAGCACTCCAAGTGCGGCCACCATTGGTAGATTTTAGTAACCAGATATCTGTATTATTAATTCCGTTACGTTGGTCGCTCCAATTGATGTATATTGTTCCTTTATATGGACTGTTTGTGCACCTATCGCAGTCGGTTATTGGCAATCCATTAGATCTGCCCAAACCTGGTATGGTATAATCCCAACCTCCACCTATTGTACTTACAGATTTGGGGTTGCTCCAGCTATTGCCACCATTGTTTGATTTTGTGAAATATAATCCTTCTGTGCCGGCCCAACTTACATACAACTGTCCCAGAGGGCCTAAGGCAGGTACAGCACCTTCTACAGTATTATCACTATCTATACAATCACCCCCTTTTTTATCTATTCTTTTTGCCTGTGACCATGTAGTGCCACCATCCAAACTCTTTGAAAAAAGGATATGAGAGCTGTCAGCAGGGCTGCTACTGCCATAGCTGTCAAACTGGGTCCAGGTGAGATAAATATTATTGCGTTTACGATCTACCACACCCCATTGCTTGTCCTGTGCTTTTGTGCCATTAAGGCCTGTGTAGGTGCCATTGCTCCAAGTGCTGCCATTGTCCACAGATTTTTGACTTACAATTCTATCAATCCAACTGCCGGATGCAGGATTTGACAAATGGAAAAAGTAAAAACTATTTGCGGTATCCACCAGTATGGTAGGGTCTCCCCATACACCATAACTGCTACTCAAATTTTTTAATGTCCATGTGCGCCCTGTATCTGAGGAATTATATACATTATTCAAATTAGCACCTGCTACTATATAGCGAGGGTTTTTTGGATTGATACAAATGGAGGGTTCATTTGGACTTCCTACATTACTAATGCGAATATTAGTGTGTTGTGCATTTGTATTCAAAACGGATAAAAGAAAAATTGTAAATAATGTATGTTTCATGTGCAAAAAAATTTTAGATGATAAAGTTAATGATTTTTTATATAGACATTGAGAAATTAATCTGATTATAAATTTACAATAAATTAAACTGCATCCTTAATGCTTATCGTATAAAATTAGATTGTGATTTTATAGTTAAAATTTTTTACATCCGAAAAAATGGAAAATCTGGGATAGTTAATAACGTAAGGAAAGATTTACTATAAAAGAAGTCTTTAAGGCTGTTGAAATAGGACAGTTAGAAGTTTTAGTCTTATCTCGGCGTATGGCTGTGCCTATAGCGTGCTTTTATGTAGCATTTGCTACAAATTACACACACACACAATTAGCACTTCCCAATCCTTCCCCCAACGTCCCAACTTGTGGGAAATTTTGTTTAGTAGTTATATGTTTATTATTGTTTGACAATTTTTTTTCGCTATAAATTCTATATTTGAAAATGCCGGTAAGAAAAGCCATAGCAGAAAATATTGGTACGTATTTCAAAACATTTACAGGTACAAACTGGCTTCCGGTATTTGAGCTGACAAATGGGTACAAATTTGTTTATTAGTGGTTGATACACATAGAGATATTTGCGCAATTGGTGTTTTTTCAGATTTTTTTATGCTTCTTGACCCATCCAAACCGCCCCGCCTATGCTATTGCGAATAGCTCCTGTGGAAGCAGCATGGCAAGTATATTCTTCCCTCCACCGCAGCACCGCAAGAAAGCCCATTATCAATGCTTCTTTATATTGTATAACAGTAGCATCTGGAATTGAGATGCTAATTGGTATGGTTTGTAATTCTTTCAGAATACATTGCATCAAAAAACTGTTGAAGGCTCCACCACCCGTTACCAGCATTTTTGCAGGTGCTTGGTTAATAGCATTGGGTAGTATGCTGTATAATATTTGCTGCGCAATATGTCTGCAATAAGTATGTAGTGCATCGGCCGTATCTATACTGGCATGTTGTATAATTCTAAGCACTTCATCATCTCCAAAACTATTGTTTAATGATTTTGGGGGCTGCTGTTGGTAGTACCCCAATTCATTGAGTTTTGTTAATAATGCTGTATTTAATTTGCCGGAGGCCGCTATCTTTCCCTCAGCATCAAAACTTCTATTTTGTGTAGATGCCAATGCATTCAAAACCCTGTTTGCTGCACAAATATCCCAGGCCAGCCAATTGCCATCTTTTTTTATGGACAAATTTGAAATACCTCCAATATTTAAACAGTAATCATAGTCTGCAAATAATGCTTGCTCACCAATGGGTACAATGGGAGCGCCTTGCCCACCGAGTGCAGTATCCATTGACCGTAGGTCGCTAATAACATTTATGCCCGTAGCAGCTGCAATGGCTGCACCGCTGCCTGCTTGTATGCTGATTCCTTTTGTGGGTTCATGAAAAACTGTATGCCCATGACTGCCTATTAATTGCACTTTATATTCTAATGCATGCTTTGCTATAAATTCTTTGACAAGTGCACCGGTGTAAGCACCATATTCGTGATGTAAGTATTGAAAATCTAAGGCAGACAAAGCATCAGCACCAAGTAATTTTTCTTTCCATATAGCTGTGTATGGAATGCAATCGGCATGTACAATTTCAAATTGCCACACACCTCTTGCTTCTTCTAAATGAATAAAGGCTATATCTAATCCATCGCAGGAGGAACCACTCATTAAACCAATAGCTCTGTATTGCATGTATAAATTTGTTACAAAATTGGGACTTTGTACTTTCAGTTTGGATAAAATATTTATCAAAGGGCTCGTTATTTCCAGCTCATATCAGTAACAAGCATTGCATGATCACTAAGCTTTTCATCAATCAATTGAAATTGGTTGATGTCAAATTTCTTATCAGCAAATAAATAATCAATTCTTAAGAAGGGGGCCAGTTTCATATAGGTTTTTCCGGTGCCAAATCCTTTTTCCAAAAAGGCATCCTGCAATGTATTTCTTATGTTAAAATACACATAAGAATTGGGTACATCATTAAAATCACCACAAATTACTACCGGATATTTACTAGTTTGCACAGCTTCATGCACAAGGTCTGCTTGTGCTCCACGGCTTGTAAAGGCGGTACGCATTTTTCTGAGTATATTTTTGGAAGCTTCTACAGCTTCTTGATCCTGTGCTTTTATTTTCTCTATATCAGAATAGTCTGATGAAGTAAAACTGAAAGACTGCAAGTGTGTAGTATATAATCGAAATGTATCTTTTTCGAGCAAGAAATCTGAATATAATAAATGCTCTTTTACGGCTCCTGTTGGCTTGTAAGCAATAGCATTTTTGTGTAATATAGGTTTTTTAGAAAAGATGATAGAACCATTGGTGTAATAGCCATTGTTTTTATTGTAATCAATGCTGTAGTAATGATAAGGATATAAATCTGTAAACAACCCGATATTATCAGCTTCCGTTCCTTGAGTATAACTATGATTGAATTCTTGTAAACAAATGATATCTGCATTTACATTATGTATGGTTTTTGAAATTTCAAGTCTGTTTTGTTTTTTCACTTCTGGGTTATTGCTTAGGCCATACATATTTGCTACATTCCAAGAGGCTATTCGAATGCTTCCTTTTGGTTTTTCTGCAGGCTGTGCTACTGAAAAGTTTAAGGCCAATAGAACACTTAACTGCCAATAGCCTGCCAGTAAACAAAATAGTGGTATAAGACTCAATGCAGGCTTTGCCATTAACCAAAAAATGAAGATCAAAAAAAGTATTATAGATAGATACGGTACAGCCAAACCAAGTAAACCGCATAGCCACCAGTTTACAGGATTGAGCTTAGGAATCAATAAGGCAAAAAGAAAAAGCATACAAATACATATAGTGCAGATTAGGGCCGTTTTTTTGGTAAAGCGTCTCAATAAACTTTTTGCCATCTTTCTGATTAACGAATGATCATTCCTTTTATTATTTCCATTGTAAATCTGTTACCACCGGATAGTGATCAGAATACATTTTTGAAGGCACTTTGCATTGTAATACTTTAAAGTGTGTATCAGCAAAGCAAACATCTATCCGCAAGGTGGACAGCAATTTATTATAGGTGGTGCCAAATCCAAATCCTTTTTCTAAAAATGCATCTTGTTTTTCTCTCTTAAAAAAACGATAATTATAAGAGCCTGGTGTTGTGTTGATATCTCCACAAAATATTGATGCTGTGGTATCTTTATCCATGATGGCATTAATAAGTGCAATTTGCTCTGAATGCAATTTTTCTGTTCTGGCCAAGCGGCCGGCCATATCTGGCCGTAGAGTATCTGCAATGGTGGTATCATTACCATAATCATTAATAATGGTTATAGAATCATGCAGGCCAAGTGCATATGATGCCAGGTGTGCAGTATAAATATTAATGGGCTTTCCATGTAGTTGTACCTTGGCTTTGCACAAATGCTCATGTACTACATTGTCAAATCTAATGGGAGTGGATACCGTATCAAAAAGTGGAAGTTTTGAAAAAATGGCTACCCCACCAATTATTTCTCTACCATTTTTTGGATTGTAGTAATAGAGATCTTTTGTTACAAAATGATAAGGATATCCAATACTGTCTAATTCTTTTCTTACACTAGTGCGACGTTTACCATTTTCTACACTTTTATATTCCTGAAAACAAATAATATCTGGTTGATATTGCTCAATTAATTTAAGCATACCAATCCTATTGTTGGATTTGTTTGTGCCTTGAAATGCAAGGTCATCAAAGTTCATCACATTCCAGGTAAGCATGCGAAGCGTATGAATATCTTTTGAATTATTCCATTTTTTTGGAAACTGAAGTGCAATGGTATTGCCAATACTAAGCCACCCTACGGGTAATAAAAACAGTAAAATGATTGCTAATTTTTTATGTACAAAAAATAGCATGATGATACAAACAACCAGTGCTATCAAAAAGAAAGGGAATGGAAAAGCAATGATAGAAAAATAGGGATACTGCTCTGGTTTTAACCAACCACTTATAGCAGATACCAAATAGCATACAGCCACAATTATTGTAATAAAAATAAATGCTTTTCTGAGGAATATTTTCATGGAGCAGTTTAACTATCTCTGCGGCTGGCCTGCTTTAAAAATTCCTTTTCTTCATCAGTCAAATTCTCATATCCTACTGCATTTATTCGGTCTAAAATTTCATCCAATTTTGGCTGTGTATGGTGAGTAGTTTTTTTGTATGGCTCTCTACTTACTTTATAAAACATTTCCTTGCCTTTGTGCTTTGCCAATGGTTTTTTATCGGGATTAAAAAGATTAATAAACCAATCCGAAAAATTATTCAACCATGCGCTCCAATCCTTTCCATTATTCAACTGCCGTATAAATACAAAACCCAATAGTGCAGATGATATATAAGCAAAACTCAATGCTGGACTATCTGCTGTAACAGTAGAAAAACTGATAGCAGCATAAATAAGTGATACAATCCAAAGGGGTATGCCACCATTCAATTGTGGAAAGAATCTAAAGTCCGGAGCAAGGGTAGTAGCTGCAGCAGCTATGCACATGATAGCCGGGCCGGGCCCTGCCAAATGATATGCTCCATCAAAAGAAAATGCAGGTACAAGATTAGCTAAAAGCAAAAACACAACAGCACCAGTAATGCCTCCATAAAGATATACCGGAAACAATTTTTTATTGCCTGCCAAATCCTGTAATATAAAACCAAAACACCAAAGCCATAGCATATTGCTCAGTGTGGTGAGTACAGAATTGGATACAAACATATAGGACAGTATCGTCCAAGGTTTTTGAATGAAACTATCAAATGATGTGGGTAGTGTAATCCAGTGATAAAATGATTGACGAAAAACAGCTTCTGCTTTCTCTTTTCCATTGTCCAATAAAACAAATACCCATACAAATTGAAGTAATACAAAAGTTACAACATTTACTATGATGAGCCAGGTAAGTGAATTATTATCTTCACCTAATCTTATTTTATAATTTCTATTTAAAAAACGAGTGGCCATGAACAACAAACTTTGGTAACAAATGTAAAATATTCTTCTAGTAAAAATTAGTCTTGTTTGTTTTATTCCAGAAATAAACCATAGCAAATCCAAACAAAGCACCGCCCAAATGTGCTATATGTGCCACATTATCTCCGGCTACATTCTGCGCAGCAGAGAAAAATTCTAAAGCTATATATCCTAATACAAACCATTTTACTTTTACAGGAATAAAAAAATAAAGATATATCTCAGAGTTAGGAAATAAGTAACCAAATGCCACCAAACAACCAAACACAGCACCCGATGCTCCAAGTGTAGCTTCATTCATTTTATTGTCCACTATGGCATTACAAAATGTTTGAGCCTGCGCTGCATAATAAGGATTATTTACATTTTGCTGCCAGTCCTGTAGCAATGAAAAGCTATTTGGATACAATTGATCCAATTCATTGTCTTTATAAAAATTAACAAAATGGCCGAGGTCAAAATGATTATTTAGTTCGGATAGATTATTCAAAAACTGCTGATTGCCGATATACAATGCTATCATGTGGCAGAGTGCCGCACCCAAACCACAAATCATATAAAAAGTAAGAAACCTTTTTGGCCCCCATAAATTTTCAAGAATGGACCCAAACATCCATAAGGCAAATAGGTTAAAGAAAATATGGGACAAATCCCCATGCATAAATAAGTATGTTACAAACTGCCAGGGTCTGAATAATTGACTCTGCCAGGTATGCAAAGCCAAAATATTATCCAATTGAATGGTGTCAGAATTTTTAAATGTTTGCTGCGCAATAAACACCAGCACATTGATGATGATTATATTCTTAATGACCAATGGAATTACTTCAAACCTGCCGGGACGTATTTGTTGCATAATTTTATATTACTAAATTTTTATTTATCTCAATTGCAATTGTACTACATTTTCTATATGGTGTGTTTGTGGAAACATATCTACGGGTTGTATTTGTGATACATAGTATTTTTCATTGAGCAAGGCTAAATCCCTTGCTTGTGTGGCAGGGTTGCAACTTACATACACTATGCGTGGAGCAGCTATGTCCAGCAGCTTATCTACCAATGCACCATGCATGCCCGCTCTGGGTGGATCGGTTATGATTACATCCGGTTTGTCATTGGATTCAAAAAACGAATCATTACAAATATCTACAACATCACCCGTAAAAAAATGTGCATTTTCTACCTTGTTGATGCTGGCATTTATACGAGCATCTTTTATAGCATCGTCAATCAATTCTACGCCAACAATTTTTTTTGCACCATCACTACAATATATGCCAATGCTGCCTGTGCCACAGTATAAATCATACACCGTTTCTGTACCTGTAAGTGCAGCAAACTGTTTTGTAATATCATACAATTTTTTTGCCTGTAGGCTATTGGTTTGAAAGAATGATTTAGGACTTATTCTAAATTGATAATTGCCCAAATATTCAGTGATATATCCATCCCCATGCACCACCTGCGGCGTAAGGTCATAAATGGTATCATTCTTTTTCCCATTTACTGTAAACAATAAAGTTGTAATGCCCACAAAGGCTTGTAGTAAGTATTCCTCCACCATCTGCTGCCACTCCGGTTGCTCATATCCTACAATAATGTTGAGCATGATTTGACCAGCCACTGTCATTCTTATTTGCATATTTCTCAGCCAGCCGGTATGGTGAAATAAATCATAAAAAGGCATGCCCTGTGCAGTGGCAAAAGCCGTAAGTCCATTTCGGATGGCATTGGACGGTTCGGCCTGCAAATGACAATGTTCTATAGCCACTACTTTGTCAAAAATTCCTTTGGCATGATAGCCGGCACAGGTAGTTGGTTTGCGTGGGTCTTCTCCTGCGGCAAGCATGGCTTTATATTCCCCTTCGGGAATGTATTTGCGGGTAGCAAATGTGTATTCAAGTTTATTGCGGTATTCGTAAATGGTATCACAGCCTACTATTGGCAATAAGTCTGGAAGTGGTATCCGTGATATTCGACCCAGATTATCGGCCACTTGTTTTTCCTTAAATGCTAATTGATCTGCATAAGGAACTGTTTGCCATTGACACCCACCACAAAGCCCAAAATGTGTACAAGGTGCATCAATACGCATGGGAGAATATTCTAAAAATTCAACAGGATAACCAGAGGCCCAATCACTTTTATTTTTATAGAGATACACTTTTACCAAATCCCCTGGTACGGTGCGCTCACAAAAAACCACCTTACCATTATGATGGCCCAAACAGTTTCCTTCTGCTGCAAAATTTTCAATTCTTAATGCATCAATGTAAACAGGTGCTTTTTTTCTTTTCACTGTTCTAATGCTGTTTATAAATTTATGAGTTTATGGCTATGATCATAGCATTCATTCATATCCGTTTTCATCACGAAGAAAACAGATATATGCTATTCCATAATATAGAGCTGAATGATTATTTTTTAAAATCATTAGTTTGCTACGCAATGCGTTTTCATGGCAATAATAACTGAACAAGTATAATGCATCTGCACTTTACTAAGCCATATTATGAAACACTTTACTTACATCTTCATCCTGCTCTAATCGCTCTATCAGCTTGCTGATATCATCTGCCTGTGTATCACTTACCGGTACTGTGGTGCCGGGTATCCATTCTATTTCAGCACTTATAGCTGTCATATTTCTATCTTCTAATGCTTTTTGCATATTTCCAAAATCAGTAAAAGCGGTGCGCAGTACGATAATATTATTGCCGGCATCATCTGTGCTTTCTCCCAATTCTTCTAATCCGAAATCTATCAATTCCAACTCTAAATCATCCGGATTCAAGCCCTCCGGATTTAGTTTAAATACCCCCATCTTTTTAAACTGAAAACTTACGCTTCCACTGTTTCCTAATGTGCCTCCACCTTTATTAAAATGACTGCGTACATTGGCTACGGTGCGTGTGCCATTGTCTGTAGCTGTTTCCACAAGAATAGCCACACCATGCGGTCCATAGCCTTCATAAAGCATTTCTTCATAGTTGTCCATTTCCTTGCCCATTGCCCTTTTGATGGCTGCTTCTACTCTATCTTTTGGCATGTTTACGCTTTTAGCATTTTGCATGCATCTTCTCAGTGCAGGATTGGTGGCTGCATCCGGCCCTCCGGCTTTTACCGCTATGGCTATTTCTCTTCCTATCCTCGTAAACTGTTTGGCCATTCTATCCCAACGGGCAAACATGGTGGCTTTTCTTACTTCAAATATACGTCCCATAATTAAGCATTTTTTTCAGGTGGCAAATGTATGGGTTAGGGTATTAGGAGCAAAGGCAGTAAAGGATTCACCTTCTATTCATTCATCAATGGACGGGGTTATACATTTTGCATCCAGATATAAAGGCTCCATATATCTTTGTAACTTATGGCACAAATCATTCCCCGCAGGGGCTATTACTTAATCTTATTATTTGCATTTCTTCTATTGAATAGTTGTACAAAAACTACAACCAGCACAACCAATGAAGTGGTAGGCACTGATGGATCCATAGCAGCTAATAGCCTTATACTTACACTTACTGGCGTGCCGGATTATTATACCCCACTTACAGATACTGTTTTTATAGCAGGCACATTTAATAATTGGAACCCCGGCGATGTAAATTGGCGCTTGAAAAAAAACAATAAAGGTCAATGGCAGATCATCATTTCACAACCTGTCGGCACTACTATTGAATATAAATTTACACGGGGCAGCTGGGTAGGTGTGGAAACAAAATCTAACGGCAGCTATCAGCCCAATCGCAGCTATACTTTTACAAATACCCAATCTAAAAAAAATATTGTCATCGGAGATTGGCAGGATCAACTCGGCAATCATACGGCTACAGGCAATACCCGAATTGTGGACATGGATTTTTATATTCCGGAGCTTAACCGCTATCGTAGGGTATGGGTTTATCTGCCCATAGATTATTACAGTTCTTCAAAAACTTATCCTACACTATACATGCAGGATGGTCAGAATTTATTTGATCTGTCAAGGTCCGCCTTCGGCGAATGGAAATGTGATGAAACAATGATGAGTTTAGAACAAAAAGATAGTACAGATGGCATCATCATTATAGGTATTGATAATGCTGGTTTAGATCGTATCAATGAATACAGCCCCTGGGTCAATAATCAATATGGCGGTGGCCAGGGTGATGAATACATGGAGTTTATTGTAAATACCCTCAAACCCTGGATTGACGCAAGGTTTCGCACACTGCCCGATAGAAATAATACAGGTATAATGGGTAGCAGCATGGGTGGACTCATCTCTTGGTATGGTGGGCTACAATACCAACAAGTATTTAGCAAAGTGGGTGTATTTAGTCCATCATTTTGGTTCTCCCCACAGGTTGATATTTATGCAGCAGCTACAGATAAAGTATATCCTACAAAATTCTATTTTACCGCAGGCGGTCAAGAAGGAGCATCTGTAAATCAGGACATACAAGAAGTGCGCAGTGCCATGCACGACAATGGTTTTACAAACAATGAATTGAAATACGTATTGGTGCCCAATGGCACACATTCGGAATCATTTTGGAGCACACAGTTTGATGATGCGGTGCTTTGGTTGTATTAAACCCAGGCATTGAAATTCAGATTGGCATACTGCCCAAAAAATCCCTATCATTACTAGGAATGGCTCAAAGCCTAAATAATGATTATCAAATTGTGGGGTGGCATACTTTTTTATTTATCCCTATCGAAAATTTCTTTGTAGAATTTTTTTTGTTTGCTGCGTCGTTCCTCCTTGCAATGATTGAGCAGGAGGAGTTTGCTTCGTTTCACTCGCAATGATTTACCGTGCGTAATCATTCCCCGAAGGGGCAAAACAAATTTACTGCATCAAAAAAAAATGATTACAAAAAAGCCAATACCTCAAAAGGGCCAACCTAAAACTCAATAATAAAACCTATCGTTGGCGTAATTTGTGCATCATCATTGGTGAGAATGAGAGGTATTGCATTACTGCCATCCTGTTCTATGGGATTGCCATTGGTAGTGGCAAATGCTGAATTATCTACAGTACGGCTAAAGGTATATTGTGGATAGGCCGGGCTGGCAGCGGCATACCAGTTTTGAATATCAATAAAAATGTCTAATGTAATTTTATTGAAATTGAATTTTTTATCTACCCTAATATCGCTTGCATTAAATGCGGCCAACCGCTCTGTATTCAGTTTTGTATAGTCTAACACGCCGGTGCCAATGGTGAGGTAGTTTGACTGGCTGGCTCCAAGATCAAAAGGGGTATATGGTGCCCCACCCTGATAGCGAAACCTTAATCCAATCTCCCAATTGTTTTTGAATTTATAGCCCAATGTGGTGCTGAGTAAATGCCTATTTTCCCAGGCACTGGCCACTAGTTTATTGTCAAGACCGGCATACCTGCTTGTGAAATAGGTATAGCTCAGCACACCAAAAAAGTGCTTTGTAAGTTTTTGCTGCGCAAAAAATTCTATACCATAACTATCTCCTCTTCCAGAGGATGATATGGCCTCATTACCAAATACAGCAAAATCACCACCCAGATTGCTTAAGCTGATGCCATTTCGAATAGATATCGGCACATTATTATAGTGTTTTACAAAGCCCTCCAATGTAAATCTGGTAGTGGGTTTTGGCAGGTATTCAAACCCTGCTACATAGTGTGTACTTCTAATGTATTTACTATTTTTATTTATAAAATTTCCTGCATTGTCCTGAAAGCCCAGCATAGTATAAGTGGGTACTTTATGATAAATACCTGTGGACGCATTGAAAGTGAAATGACTACTGAGTACCCAGCTCAAAGCTATTCGTGGAGATAGCGTTTGAAGCATATTCATACCATCTGTTGTAAAAGTATTGCCATCTGTACGTATGCCAGCATTCAAGCCAATTTTTTTATTGAATAGTAATTTACCTGCTTGTATAAATGCACCAAATCTGCCCATATTAAATGCAGATGAAAAATTATTTTCAACAACTTGCTGTATGATATTTCCATCAGCATCTTTTTGTTCAGGTTGTATGAGTAGATAGGTGGCATTGTTATAATTATTGTACTGCGTTACAAGTCCATAAGAGAGCTTTAAGCCATTGATATTTTTATTCACATCAAAGCGAAGTTTTGTTTCACTTTCTATGCTGTTGTAATCCAATGTTTGTAAGCCTTTGTCTGGTCCAAGATTGTTTTCAAATTTATCGTTTTGATTATTGAGTGTATTAAAACTTAAAGCCAGATTCCAATAGCCATTGTCTAATTGATGCTTTATGGCTGCACCTATAGTGAATGTGTTTTGCTGTATAGAAGGATTGCTGTTTAAAATATATATTTTTTCGGCACTCGATTCCTTTGGTGCCGCAAAACTAAATTCATCTATAGCTCCAATACCTAAGAGTGTAAGTGTTGTTTTTTTACTCAATGGTTTGTTGATTTTGAATTGAAAATCCCAATAATTTGGCCTGATAGGTAAATCTAATGCCTGAAATAAAAATTGTAAATAACTTCTTCTTACCGAAGCCAAATAGGTGGTGGATGATTTACTGTGCAAGGGACCATCCAATGTAAGTGCAAGCTCTGTGGCACTTAGTCTTATATTGCCTTGGGTACGTTGCAAATTTCCCTGCTTTTGTTTAAACTCCATCACTGAGGATAGTGGGTTATCAAATCTTGCATCAAAAGCGGAGGTGCTCAATTTTACTTCCTCTATAAAACTCACATTTAAAATGCCCGTGGGGCCGCCGCCACTACCTTGCGTAGCAAAGTGATTGATATTGGGTATTTCAATGCCATCTATATAAAATACGTTTTCGTTTGGCGCACCACCACGTATGATGATATCATTCCTAAACCCACCCACCGTACCAGATGTGCCTGATACGCCGGGTAATGATTGCACAACCCTACTAATATCAAAATTTCCACCGGGATTGGCTTTTATTTCTTCTGTTGTAAGTCTTTGTACACTCAAGGGAGTTTGAAGTGAGGCGGCTTTGGCAGTCTTTCTTGAGGTAGTAACTGTGACCGAATTTGTGATGGTATCGGAAGGTTCTAACTCAATGGTGAGTACGGTTTCATTGCCTGTATTTAAAGCAATATTGTAGTTATTATAATCGGCAAAGCCGAGGGAATATGCAGAAATTGTATAGATGCCCGGTACCACTCCTACTCTGAAGCGACCTACACTGTCTGTGATCAATGTACTATTGCCTCGGCTTAATACAACAGTAACAGCTGCAAGCGGTTGCTGTAGTTCTTTATCCAAAACCACACCGCTGATATATGCTATGCGCTGTGCCAATGTGAGAAATGGAATAAAAAAAATCAATACAAATAGTTGCAGTCTAAAGATCATAAAAAATTTGTTGCATCACAAAACAGACATAAAGTGATTTTGTTTGGAGTAGATGATTTCTAAAACCGAATCAGGTCAAAATATTGCAGTCTTTCTATATTAAATAAACCTTAGGTAGAATGCTTGTATTCCAATAATATTCTACTGTTCATTACTCACTACCAACTGTTATCTTTGCGCCTCAATATTCGTACATGAACATTAAGAATAATATTTTAGAAACGATTGGTAATACGCCCCTCATTCGCCTAAATACAATAACAAAAGATTTACCCTGCCAAGTGGTGGCAAAGGTGGATTATTTTAACCCGGGAAATAGCATAAAGGATAGGATGGCCCTTAAGATGGTGCAGGTAGCCGAGCAAGAAGGTAAACTAAAACCCGGCGGAACAATTATAGAATGTACCAGCGGAAATACAGGTATGGGATTAGCATTGGCAGCCGTAGTAAAGGGTTACAAATGCATATTTACCACCACCGATAAGCAGAGTAAAGAAAAGATGGACATTCTAAAGGCTGTAGGCGCCGAAGTAATTGTATGTCCTACAAATGTGGAGCCCGATGATCCAAATAGTTACTACAGTGTGGCCCGTAGATTAGCAAAAGAAATACCCAATAGTTTTCATTGTAATCAATATGATAATTTGGCAAATAGGTTGGCGCATTATGAAACAACCGGCCCTGAAATTTGGGAGCAGACAGGTGGTAAAATAACACATTTTGTATGTACAGCCGGCACTGGTGGTACTGTAACCGGTACAGCCATGTATCTAAAAGAAAGGAATCCCAATATTCAAATTTGGGCTATTGATGTGTATGGTAGCTTATTGACCAATTATTTTAAAACCGGTGAAATTGATATGAGTTATGTACATCCATACATCAGCGAAGGTTTTGGAGAAGACTTTGTGCCAGAAAATTATCAGATGAATGTAATAGATCATTTTGAGCAGGTAACTGATAAAGCTGGTGCTGTAATGACTCGGCGTATAGCAAAGGAAGAGGGACTATTCTGCGGATACAGTGCAGGTAGTTGTTTGCAAGGATTAATGCAGCTAAAAGACAAACTTTCTAAAGATGATTTGGTGGTGTGTGTATTTCATGATCATGGTAGTAGGTATGTAGGCAAGGTATATAATGATCAATGGATGGCGGAGCGTGGATTTTTGGATGTAAAAACATTTAGAGATATCGTCAATTCAAGAGTGGGCAAAAAACTTATAACCGTGTCACCCACAGACACTGTATCAGCAACTGTAAATTTGATGAAAAAGTACGATATTGAAAACATACCTGTTGTAGATGGCAATGAAATACTTGGCAGCGTGAGTGAAGGTGGCTTATTCCAAAAAGTATTTAATAATCCGGCACTAAGTTCTACTACTGTGTCAGAAGTATTGGAACCTGCCTATCCGATTGTTTCTTTTGATAGTCCTGTAGAAAAATTGGGTAGCCTGATGAATAAAGAAACCGGTGCAGTTGTGGCCAAAGATGAAAAGGGGGATTGGCATATTGTTACAAAGTATGATGTAATACAAAGTATGGCCAAGTAGTACTTTGAAAATTAAAAATTAGTAAGCACATTCACTGTATAAAAATAAATTAAACCTTCATGTTGAAGATAGGATTGTTTGGGGCGGGTCATTTAGGAAAATTTCATTTGAATAATTGGTTAGAAATACCCGGTGTAACTGTAGTTGGTTTTTTTGATCCTAATGATGCTACTGCTGCAGAAGTAAAGGAAAAATATCATATACGACGATTTCTAAAAGCAGAAGACCTTGCTGATAAATGTGATGCTGTAGATATTGTAGCACCCACTACTTTTCATTACGACTTATGCGCCATGGCCATACGCAAAGGCAAGCATGTATTTGTAGAAAAGCCAATGACGGAAACCTTAGAGCAGGGTCGTAGTATTGTAAATATGGTAAAGGAAGCAGGAGTAAAACTTCAAGTAGGACATGTAGAAAGATACAACCCTGCATATCTTTCCATTAAGGATTTGCATTTAAAACCGATGTTTATAGAAGTGCATCGATTGGCACAATTCAACCCACGTGGCACAGAGGTAAGCGTCATTATGGATTTAATGATTCATGATATTGATATTGTATTAAAATTAGTAAATAGTGCAATTAAAAACATATATGCTAGCGGAGTTTCTGTACTTACAGATACGCCTGACATTGCAAATGTGCGCATAGAATTTACAAATGGATGTGTGGCCAATCTTACCAGTAGCCGCATAAGTATGAAGCGTATGCGCAAGATGCGTATATTTCAAAAAGATGCTTATATCGGTATTGATTTCTTAGAAAAAAAATCAGAAGTTATTCACCTCGGTACAGAGGCGGAGGCCACTACGGATTTTGCCTTTGATATAGAAACAAAAGAAGGCGCAAAGTCAATCGTCATCAGCAATCCGGAAGTAGTACAAGTAAATGCAATTAAAGAAGAATTGCTTGCTTTTAAAAAATCAATTGAAGAAAATATGCCAACAGAAATTTCTGAAATAGAAGGTTTTTTAGCAATGGAAGTGGCGCATACGATCATCGAAAAAATTGGTAACAACCGATATTCTTCTATCTAAACTATGAAGCAGGTAAAGCCCATGCATACAGGCTGGTATGTTTGCAGCGATGCAATAGCAAGCTTTATCTCTTGGACCATAGTGGCTTGGATCAGAAAAAAAATGATGGGTGAAAACGACTACCCCATTCAATCACTTTTTACTACAGATTATTTTTTTAATACCTCATTAGGGTTGGTATTAATTTTTTGGTTGGCATTATATGCAGTGGCAGGAGTGTACAATACCTCATTCTATAAAAAGTCTAGACTTACAGAGCTTACACATACATTTATTCAAACATTAATTGGATGTCTGCTCATGCTCTTTGCACTTTTTCTCAACGATTTTGAAGAGCATTATTCCTACTACTATAAAATATTTTTACTCATGCTCGGCATACAATTTCTGCTCGTATGCTTTGGCAGGGTTTTGCTCATTACAATTGCCAGAAATCAAATTGCAAAAGGAAATTATTTATACCATTCCCTGCTTATAGGTAGCAATGGAAAACTAAGTAATGCCTACCAGCAAATGCAGCGGTTTTACTCATCGCTGGGCTATAAACCGATTGGCTATATCATTCCAAAAAATAATGCAAAACAGCAAGCATTAAAAGGTATTCCCTACTTGGGCAATGAAGATATATTGGAACAAATCATTCTGAAAAAAAATATCCATCAGGTTGTTATAGCTTTAAACAAAGCGGAAGAGCAGCTTACAGAGCAGATCATCAGCCGCCTCAGCGAGTGGGATGTAGAAATAAAAATTGTACCGGATACATTTGAAATTCTTAGTGGCAGTGTGCGTGTTAAAGATTTGCCCGGAGCAGTATTCATAGATATAGACACAGGCCTTATGGCTCCTTGGCAGCAAAATATAAAACGATTACTCGATATTTTTTTATCATTAACAGCACTCATCATCCTATCGCCATTCCTTGTATTTATTTTCATCCGAACAAAATTTTCATCACCGGGCAGGATTATATATATACAAGAAAGAGTGGGTTATAAAGGAAACCCTTTTTTCATTTATAAGTTTAGAAGCATGATAGAAAATGCCGAGGCAGATGGCCCCATGTTATCAAAAGAAAACGATATCCGCATTACCAATTGGGGGCGCATCATGCGCAAATGGCGCTTAGATGAATTGCCCCAACTGCTCAACATACTTAAGGGAGAAATGAGCTTTATTGGGCCCCGGCCAGAGCGTCCATTTTATATAGCACAGCTCAATGAGCGCACACCCTATTTTAGATATTTACTCAAAGTAAAACCCGGACTTACATCCTGGGGCATGGTACAGTTTGGATATGCCCAAAACATAGATGAAATGCTGGAACGCATGCAGTATGATTTAGTATATATTGAAAATATAAGCCTACTTTTAGATTTCAAAATCATGATTTACACACTTCGTACTATTCTATCTGGCAAGGGTCAGTAGCGTTATTGGTAAAATCATGAACCGATGCAAGTATTTATCAATGATCTCTTCTTTTAATGGGGGTTTCTACCTTATTTGATAAGATTTTGCAGTTGACTTTCACATAAAATTAACAGCAAAATTTAGCTCACCACACCCTTGCAAAGTCAACTGTGTTCATACTGCATATTCATTGCCCGTAGGGCGAATAAAAATTAGACACAACTAAAAATTATGTAGCAAAACGACTAAATAAAATTAGCAATAAATCTTTTCTTTATAATTGATTTAACAGAATCTTGATATATTGTGGGGAAGGCTCGTCGCCACCAAAATATGGATTAAGGATATACCTTGTATATGCACCACTGCAATGACGTGGCAAAGTTTTAATCAGTCCGTTTACTTCAAATTCATATACATCCGGTTTACAGGTTATTCTACAGTTAATAATACTACCAATTGGTGCTGTGCCCATTGAGGTTTCTGGAAGTATTTCACCATCATTGTGCACAAAGGCAAAAAGTTGTAGCTCATTGTTGTACCAGCGCCAGCCTACACGGGCACTGTTTACCAGATGCTGGCTGCCACAATCTGAAAAGCCATACAATTTGTTGATGTCTTTTTGATTGAGGCTATCTACATTTTTATAGATACAGGTACTATCAAAAATGGCATTGAAACGAAGCGTACTTTTTGTAGTTAATCTAAATGGATTTGGACTGCAATAATTACTTCCCTTTTTAATAATATAAGTACGATAAGCAGCAGTTGAATTACTTAAATCTTTTGTGGAAGCAGTTTGTGTAGCATTTATTGTGGGGCTTGATTGCTTTGAGCATGAAGCGCTAGCACACAAAAAAAGAAATAAAAAAATACGTATTCGGTACATATTGAAATTTATAAACGGCGAATGTATATGTGCAACATTTAAAATAAAGACTAAATAATGATTGATTCAGCTAAATGATTCTCAAGTGAAATTCATATTTGATTTATTTTATAAGTAGAATTTATTTGCTATGTATATTGGGTTAAAACGATTATAAATGATTTTGCTCAAAGAAATAGAATCCTCTTTTAGCATTTTGAACAAATCAAAGGATACAATTATAGTTACTATCATCACGATTTTATTGATGTATGAATGTTTAAAAAATATTTATTGTATGGTATAGTGCTTGGTACATTAAATGACTTTATTCAATTCGTTTTGTTGATAACAGTATTTATAAATTTCAATATAACCTATCAATGATTATCTGATTCAAATGTTGTCAATCCTCCACATGTGTAACCCCACCTGTAAGGGCAAACTTCATAGCATCTGCTCCATTTACATGATCTAATGGCTTAATATTTTCGATGGGCACAATATAAGTTACCCCAGTAAGTGCATAGGCCAAAGGCACATACACTACTTTATGACCGGGCATATCAAATTGCGCTGCATCATCTTGCGTTACAAAACCTATGCGCCATACATTTTCACTATCCACCTGTGCCAATACAGGTATGGTAAATTTCTTTTTATTGCCACTAAAAGCTTCCAGAAAATCTTTGATAGAGGAATAGATATAACGAATGCCCGGTGTACGCTCTAAAACAGTATCTAAAAAATCTACAATTCTCGAAACAAAAAAACCGGATGAAATTCTCCCAATTACAATCACAAGACTGATAACAAGTATAAAGCCAATGCCGGGTATTTTTTTTAGAGAACCATCTTCATTTAGCCCCAATAGCCAGGGAAAGAGTTTATGAATCATACTTGGCAAAATATCATCTACCGTATTGAATAGCCAGAGTACAATATAAACAGTAGCACTAATGGGTGCTATAATTACTAACCCTTGAAAAAAGTATTGTAATGCAGCTTTCCAAATACTTCCCGCTGGCTTTATCTTATTTGTATTCATAACAAAAAATTATGACACAAAACTATTTAAAACCTAAAAACAAAGTGCGGTCAAAGGGTTTATGCCGTTCATCAATAAAATAAAAATTTTTTTACAGAAACTTTTGTTACATAAATAGTTTCCATAGTTTTGCTCCGGTTTATGGAAATAAGAGAGCGCATACAAGAGAAGGCAACGGAGTTATTTGACCGATACGGCATTCGTAGTGTTACAATGGATGATATAGCCGGGCAATTGGGTATTTCAAAAAAAACAATTTATCAGAGTTTTGCCGATAAGGATGAATTGGTTGAAGCTGTATTTGAGCTACACATGCATGAGAGTAAAGATCGATGCATCAGTGATCAGCAGCATGCCGAAAATGCTGTACATGAAATTTTTCTTGCCATGGATATGGTTTCAGAATTATTAAAATGTATGCATCAAAACATACTATTTGATTTAGAGAAATACTATCCGAAAGTATATAAGAAATTTCTTCAGTATAAGTCAGATTTTGTAGGAAACATTATAGCAAGAAATTTGGATATGGGTATTGCAGATGGTTTATACCGCCCCGAGTTAAATGTAGAAATTATTACTAAATTGAGGCTACACACCATGATGCTCTCTTTCAATACTGAATTATATCCACGTAGTAAGTACAATAGTGTTGAAGTAGAACATGAAATTATATATCATTTTCTATATGGCATTTGTACTGCCAAAGGAATAAAACTCATTACAAAATACAAACAAAAAAGAAATTGAAATATAAAACGAAAACCTCAACTATGATTAAAATAAAACCATTGATGCTTTTTGCATCTGCTATGCTCTATAGTTTATTGAGTATGGGCCAGGATGTTGGTACTGTAAATCATTTTTCTGCTGCGCAATGTGTGGCTTATGCCGCCGAGCATAATGTACAAGTAAGAAATGCTTTGCTCAATGTAAAAATCCAAGAGCAGGTAAATAGAAGTGTAACTGCCTTAGCTTATCCACAAATTTCAGCCTCGGCAGGTACTACCCATTTTCCAAATGTTGGTGTACAAACTTTTCCGAACTTCATAGCAGCGGGTACCTATGGTGTACTGGCAGCGGAGGGAGTAAAAAATGGTAATGGCGAAACAGTAACTCCTCCTGATGATTTTGGTTTAATACAGGCACAATTTGGCACCAAATGGAATGCAAACGCAGGCATTTCGCTAAGCCAGATATTGTTTGATGGCCAGGTGTTTGTAGGCCTACAAGCCAGAGATGCAGTAATGGAATATGCCAAAAAGCAAACGGAAGTAACCGAGATGAGCATACGTTCAAATATTTATAAAATTTACTATCAACTTGCAGCAAGTAAAATACAGATACAATTATTAACGGACAATATCAGCCTAATCCAAAAAGTGTTATTTACTCAAAATGAATTATACAAAAATGGCTTTGCAGAAAAATTAGATATTGACAAATCCACTGTATTACTCACCAATCTCAACACAGAAAAGCAGATGGCAGAAAACCTCATAGCAAATGGCATACTTGGTTTAAAAATGCTCATGGGTATGCCCATGAAAGATAGCCTTGTTTTGACTGAAACAGTTACAGATGAATTTTTGAAAAATGGCTTATTAAATGATGGCAAATATGAATATAAAGACAGACTTGAATACCAGTATTTGGAGCTTGCAAACAAGCTTACAACCTACAATGTAAAACGATATAAACTAAGCCGCATACCCAGCTTATTGCTCAATGCGAATTATAGTAAACTGGCACAACGCAATAAGTTTGACATCTTTGGAAAAGGCCCATGGTTTACCAGTAGCTATGTAGGTGTTGGAATAAATGTACCCATCTTCAATGGCTTTAACACAGATGCAAATATTAAAAAAGCAGCCATTGAATTAGAACAGGTAAAACTGCAACAAGAAAATTTATTGAACACCATCGACAATGAAGTTTTAACCGCTACCAATACTTATCAGAATGCCATCAGTACATTGGATATTCAAACAAAAAATAAAGAATTAGCCGAATCAATTCTCAATCAAACAAAGAAAAAGTATGAAGCTGGATTGGCCGCTGCATTAGATATCAATACAACGGAAAAAGACCTTCAGCAGGCACAAAATAATTACATCAGCGCATTGTATGATGCCATCATTGCACGTTTTAATTACCTAACTGCTATTGGAAAACTTCCTTAAATAAAAATATTTTCAAACAAGAATAATCTTCAGATATATGAACAAAACATTATTTTATGCTGCACTATTTTCCATCATCACTATGGCAGCCTGTGGCGGAGCAGAAGAGACAACAACTTCGCAGATGCAAACTGAGTTAGCTGCACTCAATAAAACAAAAGACTCTGTAGCTCAAGCCATTAAAGCATTGCAGGAAAAAATTGCAAAAGCAGACCCCGCAGGTGCAAAGCAGGAAATAGCAAAATTGGTAGCATTGCAAACCCTCCAATCACAAAATTTCAACCATTATATTGATTTGCAAGGAAAGGTAGTCAGTGATGATATTTCATATATCGCTCCGCGAAATGGTCAAGGTGGGTTAGTAAAAGCCATATATGTAAAGGAAGGAGATTATGTAAAGAAAGGACAGCTCGTACTCAAATTGGATGACGCTGTTTTCTTAAAAGGTTTGAAAACATTGGAAACACAACTTGCATTTGCAGAAGATGTATATCAGCGAAATCAAAACTTATGGAAGCAAAACATTGGTAGAGAGATTGATGTATTGACCGCAAAAAATAATGTGGACAGGCTTAAAGATGATATAGCCAGTACTAAAGAACAATGGAGTATGACCAGTGTGTATAGTGATGTAAATGGTATAGTAGAAAAAGTAAATATCCGTAATGGCGAATTATTTTCTGGTCGTGCATTAGGAGATCCAAATCCTCAAATAGCCATTGTCAATAATAATTCGTTGAAAGTGGCCATCAGCATTCCGGAAGTATATATTTCAAAAGTACATACAGGATCATCGGTTCAAATTTCAATACCCGATTTTGGACAAACTTTTAGTTCTGTTATTAGCCTTACAGGCAATATTTTAGATGCAAACAGCAGGTCATTTACGGTGGAAGCAAAACTGCCTGCCTCATCAGGCATTAAGCCAAACATGATTGCCTTTGTAAAGATATTAGATTACAGTGCAGGCAATGCGATAGCCATTCCATTGAATGTATTACAAACAGATGAAAATGGAAAGTATGTACTCGTACTTGCCAAAGAAAATGGAAAAAATCTTGCACGCAAAAAAGCAGTAACCATTGGAGAATTGTATAACAATCTTATTGAAATAAAATCCGGATTACAATCTGGGGATGAACTCATTACTAAGGGCTATGAATCTGTGTATGATGGCCAGTTGATTACAACTACAAATTAGTATAAGGAACTTGAAGAATCATCTTGTATAGAATAAGCTTTACACTTAAGCCATCAAGATTTTTCTATAGAGAAATATTAAATTTTTACTTCGAAGCAGTTGTTCACAAATTGCTTTAAAGAAACTATAAGATGCAAAAAATCAAAGACGCCTATCAGGGCAAAAAAGAATTTAAACCCACCAGCTGGGCCATCAATAATAAAACTGCCATCTACTTGCTGGTACTCATAGTATCCTTCATAGGTGTACGTTTATTTGTTACCATGCCCAAGGAGCAGTTCCCTGATATAGTATTACCTACTATTTATGTACAAACCATATATGTAGGTAACTCTCCTAAGGATATTGAAAACTTGGTTACAAAACCTATTGAGAAACAAATTAAAGGTATAAGTGGTGCTAAAATAAATAAGGTAACCAGTACTTCCCAGCAGGATTTTAGTGCTGTTATTGTTGAGTTTAGTACAGATGTAGCTACGGACCTTGCATTACGAAAAGTAAAAGATGCAGTAGATAAAGCTAAGAATGATTTACCACAGGACCTCACAGCAGATCCCAATGTGCAGGAAGTAAGTTTTTCTGACTTTCCCATAATGTATGTAAACATCAGTGGTAATTATGATTTAATGCGGCTTAAAAGAATAGCCGATGAAATGAAAGACAATATAGAAGACCTTACACAGGTAAATAGGGTGGACATTGTAGGTGCTCCAGAAAGAGAGTTTCAGATTAATGTGGACAGGCTTCGTATGCAAGCTGCCGGTGTAACATATGATGATATTGCAAATGCCATATCAAGAGAAAACAACGACATAACCAGCGGGCAAGTGGATATGGGTGATATGAAAAGAACACTACAGTTGAAGGGTCAGTTTAAAACAGTTTTTGACATTCAAAAAATTATTGTAAATAATATCTATAGTGCTCCCATTTATTTAAAGGATATAGCTGAAATAAAAGATACAGTAAAAACAAGCGAAAGCTATGCACGTTTAGATCGTAAAGATGTAATCACGCTAAACATTATTAAAAGACCTGGAGAAAACCTCATAGAAACCAGTGATGCAGTAAAAGGAATTATTGCAAATATGCAAAGCACTACTTTGCCAAAAGATCTTACGGTGGCGGTAACAGGAGACCTGAGCAAAGCAACTCGTACCTCCTTCAATGAATTGATTAATTCTATTGTGATTGGGTTTGTATTGGTATTGGTTATTCTCATGTTTTTTATGGGGGTAGTCAATGCATTTTTTGTGGCGCTGAGTGTGCCTCTAAGTATGTTTGTAGCCTTCCTCTTTTTGCCCGGTGCAGATTTGATTGTGGGCACCCATGTTACCCTCAATTTTATTGTACTCTTTGCTCTATTATTTGGCTTAGGTATTATAGTAGATGATGCCATTGTGGTTATAGAAAACACGCACCGCATATTTACACAATCACATGGAAAGCTTACTTCATCCTGGGCAGCAAAATATGCCGCTGGCGAAGTATTTGTTCCGGTGCTTGCAGGCACACTTACTACACTGGCACCATTCTTTCCATTATTGTTTTGGCCCGGCATTATTGGTAAATTCATGATTTACTTGCCTACAATCCTCATATTTACTTTAGTGGCTTCACTGATAGTAGCATTTATCATGAACCCTGTATTTGCAGTGGACTTCATGAATCATGAAGAGGCCGATAAAAAACCTTCCAAATTATCCGTTTTCAAAAAGCCATTGCTCTGGATTTTCATCCTTACAGGCATTGCGCTTGATTTTTTTGGCGAAACATTTACAGGCAATCTACTCATATTTTTTGGATTGCTCATGATACTGAACACCTTTGTGTTGGACGGGCTCATTCATAGCTTTCAGAAGAAGGTATTGCCCTGGATTATGAACCATTATGAAAGCTTGTTAAAGTGGGCACTACGGGGATGGCGTCCATTCCACCTTATGCTGGGTACAGTAGCACTCATGCTTTTTTCATTTTTTCTATTTAGTGCAAATACACCTCCTGCATCTTTATTCCCCAGCGGGGACCCAAACCAAATATATATTTATTTGAAATTGCCGGTAGGCACAGATGTGGAGCGCACAAATGAAGTTACAAAAGAATTAGAACAAAGGGTATATGCAGTGCTGGGAGAGGGCAATGGCAAGAAAAATGATTTAGTAGAAAGTGTTATATCCAATGTAGCCATTGGTGCCAACGATCCAAATAGTGGCGATCAGAGTCCACACCCGGAGCTTGGGCGCATACAAATTTCTTTCGTTGAATACGAAAAAAGAGATGAACAAAGTACACAGCCATATTTAGATACATTGAGAACAATGATAAAGGCTATACCCGGTGCAGAAATTACGGTGGATAAAGAAAGTAATGGACCACCTACAGAACCACCTGTAAGTATTGAAGTTGTCAGTGAAGATTTTGATGCATTGATTAAGACTTCGGTACGGCTAAAAAATTATATTGATAGTTTGCAACTGGCCAATCTGCCACCCATGAAAATGAATGTGGATCTTACCAATCCGGAAATCAGTGTCACCGTAGATAGAGAGCGCTGCATGATGTATGGCCTCACCAGTGGACAGGTAGGCATGGAGCTGCGCACAGCACTGTTTGGCAGAGAAGTAAGTAAGATAAAAGAGGGTACAGACGAATATAAAATTCAGTTGCGGAATGCAGATGATCAACGCAGCCTGGGCGATTTGCTCAACATGAGCATCACCTTCCGAGATTTTGCCACTGGAGCGGTAAAACAAGTGCCCATCATTAGTTTAGTAAATGTGGATTATGATAATACTTTGGGAAGTGTAAAAAGAAAAAATTATGATCGTACCATCATTTTAAATTCCAATGCAGACCCTGCATTAGCATCTGCCATCAATGCAGAGTTGGCACCATTTCTTGAATCATTTCCAGATAAACCTGCCAATGTAAAAATACAAGTGGCCGGTGCTGACCAACAGATGGTAGAAACTTTCACATTCTTAGGATCTGCATTACTCATTGCATTTGGATTAATACTCGTTATTCTTGTTATTCAATTCAACAGCATTAGCAAGCCTGTTATCATCTTGATGGAAGTATTATTTAGTGTGATAGGCGTTTTATTGGGTTATGGTATTACAGGTATGCAGCCATCTACTGTAATGACAGGAATCGGTATCGTAGGTTTGGCCGGCATTGTGGTAAAGAATGGTATCTTAGTGATAGAATTTGCTGATGAATTGAGAGCAAGAGGAATGAAAACAAAGGCTGCTGTAATAGAAGCAGGCAAAACACGAATCATACCGGTATTGCTTACAGCATTGGCAGCCATACTCGCTCTTATTCCATTAGCCGTAGGCTTTAATATCAATTTTATAACATTGTTTTCAGAACTCAATCCACACATATTCTTTGGTGGTGACAATGTAGTATTCTGGGAGCCACTATCCTGGACGATTATTTTTGGATTGTCATTTGCATTTTTTATGACTTTGTTTATAGTACCCAGTATGTACCTCATATCTGAGCGATTAAAAAGACCGATGCGTAGATTGTATGGTGGCAAGTGGGTAAGCTTGATGGGCATACCTCCTCTTACCATTGTTTTCTTAGTGATGATTTTGATAACGGTTATCTATCATTTTATAAAGAAAGGAAGAAGACGCATCAAACTAAAAGGCAAGCAAGTCTCAGAAGCACATATAGGAAGTTGGATTTAAGCTCAATTGTACAAATTAACTGCCATTCAAAGGATGGCAGTTTTTTTTGGGGAGATAATGATATGAGATTTTTTTTTGTTGAAGCAGAAGATTTTTTACCCACGGGCAATGAGGAAAACTAAGTGATGCAATCATTTATTAAAATGAAAATTAAATTTAATTCAACAATCCCATGAATCAGCAAAAATCTATAGCGGCATACTTAAACCGTTTTTTGTCTGCTAATAATTTTAATTTAAGTTTGTACATATAATTTATAAAAATGAGTGCTGATGTACTGCCGGTATTAACGGCTAAAGATTTTTCAACAGACCAGGAAGTGCGTTGGTGCCCGGGTTGTGGGGATTATAGCATACTTGCACAGGTGCAAAAAATTATGCCCCAATTAGGCATTGCCCGAGAAAATATTGTATTCATTAGTGGTATTGGCTGCAGCAGTCGTTTCCCATATTATATGAATACCTATGGCATGCATAGCATACATGGTCGTGCTACTGCTGTGGCCAGTGGCCTTAAAGCATCAAGACCGGAATTGAGCGTATGGATTGTAACTGGAGATGGGGATGCATTGAGTATTGGTGGTAACCATACCATACACTTGCTCCGTAGAAATTTTGATGTTAACATTTTATTATTCAATAATCAAATTTATGGATTAACCAAAGGACAATACAGCCCCACTTCAGAAGTAAATAAAATAACAAAAAGTACACCACTGGGAAGTATTGATCATCCTTTTAATCCTTTAGCTTTAGTAGCAGGTGCAGATGCTACATTTATAGCCCGAAGTATGGATAGAGATCCAAAGCATTTACAAGCAATGTTGTTGAGAAGTCATCAACATAAAGGAGCATCATTTTTAGAAATTTATCAGAATTGTAATATTTTTAATGATGGTGCTTTCGAAATATTTACAGAAAAAACAACTAAATCCGACGAAGTAGTTTTCTTGGAACAAAACAAGCCACTCTTATTTGGTTCCTCACAGCAGAAAGGTATTCGGCTCAATGGTCATAAACCCGAAGTGGTAAACCTATCAGATGGATTTAGTGTGGATGATTTATGGGTACATGATGAAAATGATTTTTTCAAAGCACAATTACTCATTCGAATGTTTGATGATCCCAGTTTGATCGGTCATTTTCCAAGACCATTTGGTGTGTTTTATGAGACAGAGCGTGCTTGTTATGAAGATGTAATGGCTCTCCAAATAGAAGAAACGATAGCTTCAAAAGGGCATGGAGATTTAGACAAGCTTTTAAGAGGCAAAGAAGTATGGGAAATAGAAAAATGATTCAGCTAGCTCAATAAAAAAAGTATATGAAGAAGGTAATTATAATGGTGGTTACATTTACTTTTTTAATAGTAAATAATAATAAATCACAAAGCCCTACAGTTTTTACAACCACTGATTATAATAATATAGACAACTGGGCCGCACATCCCTGGAAATGGGACTATGCAGATAGCGTACCAGCACCAATAAGAAATCAATACAATCCGGATACAACAAAAGCAGATATTTTTTTTATTCACCCTACCACATATACAGATTTGTCAAAACCTTTTGGATGGAATGGCCCTGTAGATGATGCCGCATTAAATAAAGAAACAGACGAAGGTACCATTCTTTTTCAGGCAAGCATTTTTAATGAAGCAGGTCGCTTGTTTGCCCCAAGATACCAGCAAGCAAATTTAGAAGCCTATTTTACACTCAATGTAGTGGCAGGGCGTAATGCTTTAAATAATGCTTATGCAGATATAAAAGCAGCATTTGAATATTATCTGTCAAAGCATAACAATGGAAGGCCTATTGTTATTGCCTCACATAGTCAAGGTTCTACACATGCACAAAGATTAATTAAAGAATTTTTTGATGGTAAATCTTTGGCAAACCAACTTGTAGTGGCTTATATTATTGGTATGGACGTAAACCCTGGACAATACACAACATTAACTGAGTGCACTAGGCCAATGCAGAATGGTTGTATATGCAGTTGGCGTAGTTATGAAGAAGGAACAGTACCCTTGTATATTCAGTTGGAGCAGTTTAACTCCATTGTTACAAACCCACTTACTTGGGATAGTAGAAAAGAGATTGCCCCAAGATCACAAAATCTTGGCACCACTTTGGGCAATTTCAATTTGATTGTTCCTAATATTGCTAGTGCAGAAGCTCGGCAAAAAGTATTATGGATAAAAACCGAACCCTTTAGTGATCGAATTCCTACAGAAGATTTTCATATAGCAGATATGAATTTATTCTATATGAATATTCGCAAAAATGTAAGCGATAGAATTAATGCCCATGTTGTACAACAACCAGTGCAGCATCAGAATCATACAAATCCGATTCGTGTAGCAACAGCAGTTGAATAGCAAGCAGGTATAGAAAAATTTTAAGCTGAGAGCTATTAATTTACTGCATGGTAAAATAAAGTATTGCTATGCTCTTTCTTGAAGATTTGTTTGCCATAAGCTAATAGTTCATCTGCTGTAATGGATTGGTATCTTGATAGTTCTTCATTCATCAAAGCAGCATCACCAAGTAATTCATAAAAAGCAAGACTATTTGTTCGGCTCATTAAAGCTACATCTTCAAAAGCAATAACACTTTCTGTTTTATTTTTTATTTTTTCTAATTCTTGTGGCTGAATACCATTTGTGAGCAGCTCCTCTATTTCATGCTCTACCGCAGCGGCAGCTTCATCCAAGGAAATTCCTTTTACTAGTTTGCCCTCTATGGCAAGTAAACCCGGATCTATACTGCCAAAATGATAACAATCGATACCTGCAAAAATTTGTTGCTCCTTTACTAATTTCTGAAACAAACGGCTACTAGCTCCACTTCCCATAATATCTGTCAGTAAATCACTCAAATAATATCCACGATCTAATCTGCCTGCTATTGGATAGCACCTATAAAAGGCATCTAAGGGCACATTTGAATCTATATCTTTTTTTCTTGCAGCAGTTTGTAGGGGTTCAGCAGTAAGATTACGAATATATTTTTCACCCATTGCTATAGGGCCAAACCATTTGTCTGCCAATCTTTTTATGTCATCTGTTTTTACAGGACCAGATACCACAAGTATAGCATTGATGGGTCTATAGTGTTTAAAGAAAAACTGTTTTACATCGTCTAAAGATGCCTCTTCTACATGCTTTAATTCTTTGCCAATGGTGAGCCATTGATAAGGATGGGTTGTATAAGCAAGACTTCTTAAATGATGCCAAGCATTGCCGTAAGGCTTATTCAAATAATGTTCTTTAAATTCTTCACATACTACCTTTCGCTGCACGTCCAAACTTTTTTTGCCAAAAGCCAAACTGAGCATGCGATCACTCTCTAACCAGAATGCTGTTTCAATATTTTGAACAGGAAGTTGGCAGTAATAATTTGTAAGATCATTAGTAGTATATGCATTGTTTTCACCACCTGCTTTTTGTAGTGGTTCATCATAGTCTGGTATATTTATGCTACCGCCAAACATTAAATGCTCAAACAAATGTGCAAAGCCGGTGCGATCAGGATTTTCATCTCTTGCACCTACATCATACATCACGTTTACAACTGCCAGTGGTGTAGAAAAATCTTCATGGACCAATACCCGAAGTCCATTGTCCAATACAAAACGATTGAAATGAATCATGATTGTGGATGCAACTTTTTTTTGGAATCTTAATTTGTATAAAGCAGGATTTATTATTTTGAAGCATTACCTGCGGCAGCATCCCACCATTCTTTAATTGCTTCGCATGTTAAAAAGTCTTTGTCGAGGTCAATATAAAATGTAGGAATATGCTCATGAAACCATTTCTCCAAAGCCTGATCTTTTTTTATCTCTAATGCACGATTGGATACCCTGCTATAATCATCTTTTAAATTTTCACGGTGTGGGGCTGTTCTTGTTTTTAAATACAAAATACTAACAGCAGTTTTTCCTCTTTCATCTGTGTAATTAAATGGTTGAGAAATATCACCTGGTTTCATATCCTTCAGCATTACAACTGAGTTTTTATCCATCTGATCTATCGTAAGCAGAGTAGAACCATCCTGCGCCATAATCATTCCACCTGTAAATTTACTATTCTCATCATTGCTGTATTTATCTACTGCCTGACCAAAGCTGAGTGTACCCGCAATTATTTTTGAACGAGCAGTATCTAATGTTGCTTTGCCTGCGGCTATTTCCACAGGTGTTACAGTTGGTATTTTCAAGATATGTCTTACTACTGCATCATCCCCACTGCGGCTTACCATCTGAATAATATGAAAACCAAATTTACTTTTAAATACTGGCGATACCTGCCCTTCCTTTAATCTGAATGCGGATTGTAAAAATGCCGGATCCCAAATTTTGTCATTTCTATTGAGTGAATACTGACCCCCATTGTCCTTACTGCCCGGATCTTCGGAATGAACTTTTGCCAGGTCTGCAAATTTTTTCTTTCCTAATTCCACCTGATTTTTCAAATCACTTAACTGGGCTATTACATAGTCTTCAATATCCTTATTTGCTTTTGGGTAAAGCACTAATTTTCCAACTTCCAATTCACTTTCATAATAAGGTAAGCTGTCAGTTGGTATGGAATAAAAGTAGGTTCTAACTTCCGTAGGAGTGATTTTGATATTTTCTAGAATCTTATTGCGCATTAAGTCAGCGAGTTTTCGCTCTTTAAATGGCTCTCTAAAATCCTCTTTTATTTCATACACCGTTTTTCCCGCAATCTGCTCCAGCATTTCCTGACTGCCGTACATGTTAATAAATCCACGTATCTGATTATCTAATTGTGCGTCTATTTCATCTTCACTAAAGGGTAGTGAATCTTTTATGGCCTGAAGTACCATAATCTTTTGTACCAATTGACCTTGCAAAAAATAACAAGAAGCATCCGGAGGTAGTTCTACATCTTCTCCTTGACGCTTATAATCAGAAATGGCATTGTCAATATCAGACTTTAGAATAATACGGTCTCCTACTTTGGCTATTATTTTATCGGCTATTACTTTTTGCGCTTGTATAGTTTGTACAAAAGCAATCACTAATAATGCTACAAGAATAAATGGTTTCATTTTCATAATTCAGAACTGCATGTTTTGCAGGGCGTCAAAAGTATTGAAACACTTACAATGAAGGCACTTGTTTTCTTTTTTAACAGTAGAGATATTGATACTTTGTATGCAAAAGGCCTGTAAACAGGTAGATACAGGCCTTTTGAATAAAAAATTTACTTTTATTCTTTTATAAAATGATGCCTTTGTACATAACCAGATTTGTCAGTTAATACGAGGTAGTAATGGCCAGGTTGCAAACTTGAAATATCGAGTCGGTTATTCATTGCCGCAGGCAAATGATATACAATACCCATTGCATCAGCAACTTTAATTTGTACAACAGAAAAGGGTTCTGATGTATGTATTAAAATAAAATCTTTAGCAGGATTTGGGCTTAGCTTGATCGAAGTGTTTGCGATAGCTTTCATTTCCTTTCCATCATCCGTTTTACAATCCTGAAAACATACTGACATGTGGCCAACGGCAGCCGGACATGGTCTTGAGGTTTGATTTGTTGTAAATATCAATTGGATACAACCTTCATAAGTATCCCAAAGACTGGCTTTATATTTTGTAGTGGTGGCATTAGGATTTGCAAAAACACCATAACCGGTGCTGGTCCAGGTGCCTCCAGTAGCATCACCATGAATAATGACTGAGGCACTGATGGTGGTTTCCTCCATACAGGCATAAACAACTGGTGTGGGAAATTCTAACCACGGCTGCTCATGTAATGTTACGATTATGGTATCTTTATATGGCTCACACGCTGAGTATGCTACACAATAAATTTTTACTTGTCCATTGATCACATCTTGTGGTGTATAAACATAATAAGGCGAGAATTTGGTTGGACTGTTGAAATGCCCGGTTCCATTATGGGTCCACCTTACACTATCCACATATTGGTTTGGATGTGAGCTTAGTTTGAGGGTATCTCCGGCTATATTTGCACAAAGCGTCGTATCATTTCCAAGATTAATTCTACCAATAGGAAAGTCTATGCCAATAGGATCACCGTAAGCGGCGGGACAAGGCCCATCCGGATTATTGGTAACCGGATAAAATTCTACATACCCCATTGCTATATCTGACAGTGTTGGATAATAGGTTGGATTTTTTGAAGGATTGGGGGTTAATATGCCCGAACCCGTAGTTGTCCAATAGAGTGTGGTGGCCGTGCCGCTTAATACGCTACTAAATAAGACAGGAATGGTATCGCAATATGAATATTCTGCTGTACTTATGGTTTCAATTCTTGCGGGGTCATTGAGTTTTAAATAAAAAGAATCTTTTACAGTTGGGCAATTGCCAATGGTGTCTGTAACGGTAACGTATAGCCACACTTTGCCAGATCCTGCATCTCCATCAGAATAAAAATAGGTGGTGGCTGCTAAGTATTCATCATCAAAATACCCGGAGCCGGGTGTACTCCATTCAAGCATATATCCATAACCGGTGGCATTGGCTGTAATTGTATATAAGCCACCTTGATCATAACCACAGATGGTATCACTTGCAGGTACAATATTTACGGTGGGGCAGTCTCTGATTATTTTAAGTTTCATTTTATCTTTAATAGCTGCATTGAATCTATCTCTCAGGGTGAGTGTAACTCCCCCCGCAAGCATATCTGCCGTGCTGGGATAATAAACGGTCTGTAGTGCGTATTGATTTGAAAATGTACCTGTGCCACTGGTCAACCATCTTACTTGTGGTACATTAAATGCTGTACCTGTAAGTGTTGCAGATTGGCCTGCGGCAATGGTTTGATTTGAACCCGCATTTACCCAAGCAGTTTGTGCTGTTGCTGCATGGTAAATAAGCATAAAAATGAAGAGTAAATTTTTTCTCATATAAAAAATTTCCTGCAATTTAAGATTTTAAAGCGGTCAATTATTCATCTACTCGAGTCTATAAACGAAATATAAAAAATATTGCGAGTTGATATATTGTTTGCCAAATAACTTCGGTCTCACTATTAATAAATGCGCTATATGGATTTTAATTTTCTATCCCATAATCCTTCCTCAATTCTTTCATGCAATCATACAGCAGATCCTTCAACTGGGTCAGCTGCATGGGCAGGGATGATTCAGGCATTTCCGCTTTACCCTGTCGCTCTATTTCTCTTATCAAAGTTTTTAATGGAATTATATTGAACAAATCAATACTGGCCTTCATCGTATGGGCATTTCTATATACGGCATACCAGTTTGCTGTGGCCACTCCATCCTGTATTTCTTGAAAATATTGTGGCATGTGTTGTAGAAAAAGTGCTACGACTGTGTGTACAAAACTTTCATCTTCACAACAGTTTAGTAGGAGCGATTCGGGGCTATACAATTTCTGGTTGTTCATATTTGTTGATTCTTCTACGCAGTTGCAACCGGTTACTTTTTATCATTCTGTAAATGGTACTCTTACCAACTTTTAAGAGCCTAGCTACATGCACTACATCGTAATTATGCTTTTCTAAATAATGCTGTATTAAATCGCTGATATAATCATCCAAAGAAATATTATCTGAAGCAAGTGCTATATTAGATCTGGTAGAAGTATTCAGCCTAATATGGTCTATGCCTATTTCTTCATCATTACTCAGTACACAACCCAATTCTACAACAGATTTCAACTCCCTGATATTGCCTGGAAAAGCATAGCAGAGCAATTTATTTTTTACTTCCGTGCTTAAGGTTTTCTTGCCTAAGTCATTTTCTTTACTAAATAAATCAATAAAATGTTTTGCTATCAGCAGAATATCATTCCCTCTCATACGAAGCGGTGGCAATTGTAAGGGCAATCCCAAAATTCTATAATACAAATCTTCTCTGAAATTTCCTTTTTGTACCTCTTCTTCCAAGTTGCGGTGTGTGGCCACAATAATCCTTACGTCAGTTTTTATAATTTCATTACTACCTAACCGACATATTTCTTTTTCCTGCAAAGCTCTTAATAGTTTGGCCTGTATAGCCAAATCCATTTCTCCAATTTCATCTAAAAACAAAGTGCCTTTGTGTGCTTCTTCAAACTTGCCAATACGGCGGGATGCAGCACCCGTAAAAGCCCCCTTCTCATATCCAAATAATTCACTCTCTAAAAGCTCCTTGGGAATGGCCGCCACATTTACAGGTACAAATGAATGTTTCTTACGAAAACTATTAAAATGGATGGATTTGGCAATCAACTCTTTTCCTGTACCCGTTTCTCCAGATATAGATACAGTGATGGAAGTGGATACGGCTTTTTCCATTAATGCAAATACCTGCTTCAGCACAGGGCTATTGCCTATGACCGCTTTTTGAAAATCATATTTCTTTTCAACCTCCTGCTGAAGGTGTTCTACTTCTTTTTTAAGACTGATGGTCTCCCTTATGTTTTGAATGCTCATCCAAAGCCGCTGCTGGGTATCCTTATCCTTCATGATGTAGTCATGTGCGCCTTTCTTAAATAAATCTATGGCTACTTGTATATCCTGCTGACCACTGATTACTATAATTTTTGATTCCGGACTTAAATCCTTTACCTGTTGTATCAATATACCACCACTGCTGCCGGGCAGCATATAGTCTATGGTTACGATGTCTGGTTTTTGGCTTAGTGCTGCCGTAAATTGGCTGGCTTCTGTAAATGTTTTTATAGAATAATCAGGATTGAGCGATATATAATGCGACAATACCTTACAGAAAATGGCATCGTCATCTAACATATATATGGACAATGTTTTATTTGTCATACTGGACTTTGAATGCAATGTAATAACCCTCTGCGAATTGGGCAACCAAGAGGCTACCCTATAGAAGGCTTATACTTTTTGCGGATACAAAAAAACCGTTTTTTTCCCGAAACAGGAATTTTTTTTCCAATAATCAGATTTTGGAACACTCAAAGATGGGCTCTTTCCTTACGCCATAGCGAAAAATTTCTTCTGGCACAAACCTATCAGCATAGATCACTTCATGTACATAAAACCCAGATTGCTTAAGGCGCTCCGTATAATCTGTGCCATAAATTCGCACATGGTCTTGCTGGCCAAATACTGACAGCCTTTGCTGTGGATCCGTAATTTTAAAATCTTCATAAGTTGCTTTGCGGGTTGCATCTATCGGTACATTCAATAGTGCCCATGCACCTGGTTTAAGCACACGATATATTTCCTGCATTGCTTTTCGATCATCAGGAATATGCTCTAATACATGATTACAAATAATACCATCAAAAAAATTATCAGAAAAATTCATCTTTGTAACATCCATGGGCTTGGTTTGACCACCATGTTTATTTGCATCCGGCTCTAGGTCAACTGGAAAATAATTAGCACTGAGCAATGGATATAGCTTATCATAAAAAATACGCTCTGGGGCTATGTGCAATAATTTCCCAGAAAACAGTTGAATCTTTTTCTCCGTTTGCAAATAATGCCAAAGCAGCCTATGACGCTCCAAGGCATTACAGTAAACACATTTTGCATGAGGTCTTTTTTTGTACCCAGCGGGTAAAAAGCTAAGTGCAGTGCGTCCACAGCAAATACATTCCACATTATTTCCCCTTAGGGCCCATTGTAATAATAACTTATTTGGAAGGCGGCGCAAATGTGATAAAGTCTGAACGAATGACATCATAATTTCTACAAACGTAAAACCTTGAAATACAAATCTAACATGCAAATGTATCTGAATAATGGGTTTGCAATAAAAACCATTCTTCGTACACCCACAGCAATTCACTCTACAGAAATTGCACTGTATTTAATACTGAAAATATAAAATTTTATCGTTCAATAGTGTTCGTCATCATCATGAACTCAGGCATCCACGCCATCATCATTTCATCTAAATACTCATCAGTTGCTTTTAACCAGGAAAATTTTCTAAAAATACCTTCCTCTACAAATCCTGCCTTTTTATACAAACCAATGGCAGCAAGATTTTCAGTAGCTACAGACAATTCAATCCTTTTGCGATTGTGAAGTATGGCATACTGCTGCACTGCCTGCATCATCCTATAGCCAACACCCTTGCCTGCCTGCTGAGGATCTATGGCCACACCGCCCAAGTAAATAATATGACTGTTTCTGTGTTCTTGAAAAACCAGTTTACACATACCCAATGCAATTTCATTTTCAACATATCGAAACAATACCCGCTGAGCAATCAGCTTATCGTAAATGGGTTTAAATGCATCGGAAGGCATTAGATCATATAGTAAATATCTATTAACCTCCAGATGCATGTAAAGCGTGTAGAAAAAATCAAAATCGCTGTGTTGTGCAGGAATTAAATTACTTTGAATAGCAGCCATAACTCATCTTTTTTTTATAAAGCGTTAAATAATGAATCGCAATTTATACATCATTGATGTTTCCTGTCATGATAAATCATAAGTTATGATTGAGCACATAAAAAAAGACTGCCCTTTACAGCAGTCTTTTCAATTTAAAAAATTTGTTCTATAATGTTTTCAGTACATCATTCATGCTACGTACAGCAGATGCACTTTTATTAAATTCTGCTTGTTCGGTTTCGTTGAGTTGGAAGTCCACAATCTGCTCCCAGCCATTGCGACCAATTACTACAGGCACACCCATACAAATATCTTGGTGGCCATATTCGCCATTTAATGCTACACAACATGTAAAGAGCTTCTTCTCATCCCTTATGATGCTTTCTACTAATGCAGCACCGGCAGCACCAGGTGCATACCAAGCAGAAGTACCCAGCAATCCGGTAAGGGTAGCACCACCTATCATTGTATCTTTTACAATTTTATCCTGCTGCTCTTGACTGAGAAAATTTGAAACAGGTACACTATTCCATGTAGCCATACGTATGAGTGGAATCATAGTAGTATCACCATGACCACCTACTACAACAGCATTCAAATCGGAAGGTGCACAGTTAAGGTGCTGGCTGAGTTGATATTTAAAGCGACTGCTATCCAGTATTCCACCCATGCCTATTACTCTATTTTTTGGTAAGCCTGTACTGGTAAGTGCCAAATAGGTCATAGTATCCATAGGATTACTGATGATGATGATAATGGCATTTGGAGAATATTTTAGAATGTTCTCACACACACCTTTTACGATGCCTGCATTGGTACCAATAAGTTCTTCACGAGTCATGCCTGGTTTACGAGGTATGCCACTTGTTATCACTACTACATCACTATTTGCAGTTTTGCTATAGTCATTGGTACTGCCGGATATACGTGTATCAAAACCCAATAGGGTTGCAGTCTGCATCATATCCTGCGCTTTTCCTTCAGCAAGCCCTTCTTTAATGTCTAATAAAACTAAATCTGATACTAATTCTTTGCGGGCAATATTATCAGCACAAGTAGCACCTACTGCACCTGCGCCTACAACCGTTACTTTCATTTAAAATATTTTTATGTTATAAAAGAATGGCCGCAAATATAGGTGATAGCTTACTGCGATTTGTTTTGACTAATCCTGTTTGGCAGATTTTGTCCTTGTAAAAAATTCATGGTACAATACATAGCCGTGCGTAATCATTCCCCGTAGGGGCAAATCCTAAAATATTTCTTGATCGAAATATTTTGTACTCAATGATTGAAGATTTATGCTACTAACTCTACAAAAATAGCCGTAACACCACGGGCATCATTCCTTGTTTTAAACTTTACCTGACTGTTTTCCTGCACCTGACCAGGCAGTACATTTACATGAACAAAAACGCTTTCCTGGGTAATGTTGTCTCTTATAAAACCGAATCCTTTTTTGTAGTTCACAAACTTAATGGTGCCTGTGCGGAATGAACCACTTTGATTATCTGCACCGCTATTCTCACGTCTTGAGGGTATCGTTTCCTGCTTGTCTGGGGGTAGGTGGGTAAGGTTGCCATTAATATCTAAGTAAGCCATCATTTCATCCAGATTATTTCCGTCTCTGGTTTGCTGCTTACGCTCTAATTTGCGCTGTTGTTTCTCTTGTTGTATTTGTCTTTTCTTTTTTTCTCTTTCTTTCTTATTAAATGTTTCTGCCATTATATTTTTTAATCAATTTGATCAGGAAAACCTTTCCTTACAAATTACTTTACCGAAGATATTTTTGTGAATGAAAGACCATTGAAAAGGCGAGTCAGCAAAATATTTTTTGTTGCGTGATATTCTTCAATATTTACATCCTCTACTACTCTCCAAAAATTTTTTGCTTTCATTTCATCATAGTCATAAGCTTTTACGAAATAGCAATTGAGTAAAGCCCTTTTCTTAAAATGTATCTGTGCAATGGTGTCTGTACTGATTCTAACTTCTACTATTTTTTCTACTGCTTCCTGAGTCATATATATAGATAAATTTTAGTTGAGCCAACAGAAAATGTAAATGAGCTGAGAGGTAAATCAGAAGTATCGCTTACGGAGTGCTGTAAACTCAAGGGCGCAAATATAGGGTTTTAGAGACGTAAAAGCAAGTCTGGTTTGGTTCAAAAGAAAGATTAGTGCATCTATAAGGTTGTAGTACAGAATGGTTTGTTTAATTTTTTGAATAAATAACTGTACTTATAACCTTCGGTTAATGAATAGCTTTGGTTCATTCAACTATCTTCGCCCCCCTATGCCAAAATATGCGCATGATGATATTGTACCCCAGCAGGACAATGAATCATCAAAGAAGGAACAGGTGGCAGGTATGTTTAATAATATTGCCAACCGTTATGATTTATTGAATAGGATGCTCAGTGCAGGTTTAGATGTGCAGTGGCGCAAAAAAGCAATTGCAGAAATAAGCGATATAAAACCAAAGTTAATACTTGATGTGGCCACCGGCACGGCAGATGTAGCTTTGCTAACCGCAAAAATTTTAAAGCCACAATCCATCATTGGTATTGATATAGCAGATGCCATGCTGGACAATGGTCGTAAAAAAATTGAGGATGCCGGATTGTCATCAATCATAAAACTTGAAAACGGCAATGGCGAAACAATAAACCAGCCTGATAATACGTTTGATGCCATAACAGTTGCATTTGGGGTGAGAAATTTTCAGCATTTAGACAAAGGTCTTCGGGAAATGTATAGGGTTTTAAAACCCGGTGGCAAAATTGTGGTGTTGGAATTTAGCAGACCTTCCAACGCAATGATGAAGCAATTATATAATTGGTATATGAAATCTGTAACACCGGGATTAGGTAAGCTAATGTCTGGAAACAGAGAGGCTTATACTTATTTGAATGAAAGTGCTCAAGCTTTTCCTGAAAGGGAAGATTTTGCTGCTATTCTTTCAAATGCTGGTTATCAGAAAACATATTTTAAACCCTTAACATTTGGTATATGTTGTATATACGTGGCTTTCAAATAAGCCTTTTGTTATGTAGTTTTTTATCCTTGTCAAGTGTACAAGCTCAGAGGGCATTAAACAGACCCGGGCATGATGACATGTCCTATTACTTTGGACTACAAGTAGGATATGCCAACATGGATTTCATCACCAATAAGGACCCAAAATTTCTATTGGATGATAGCATTTACAGCGCAGAGCCAGGCGCAAGCGGTGGTTTTTCTGTGGGCTTTATCGCTACCAAAAAATTAAATACACATTGGCAGGCCCGTGTGGCACCACAATTAATATTGGGTGGGGCACGCACGTTTACCTACCACCTAAAATACCCAAATGCAGCCCAGTCTGAGTTTTACACAAAAAGGCTGACCAGTACCTTTTTAAGCTTCCCACTACAGTTCAAATTTAATAGTGACAGGATAGATAATTTCCGAGTGTATATGCTGGGTGGTTTATCCTATGATGTGGATTTGGCCAGCAATTCAAATTTAAGAAATGCAGAAGATTTAATAAAACTTAAACCATCAGATTTTGGTGTACAAGCTGGTGTTGGCTTTAATTTCTATTTGAAATTTGTAACCCTTAGTCCTGAAATAAAAATAAGTACAGGACTCACAAATGTGCATGCCCGAGATCCTTATCTACAGTTCTCCAGTATTTTTGATAAACTGTATAGCCGGAGCATTATGTTTACACTCAATATAGAAGAATAACGTGATGGGAATAAAGAAAATTCTATCTTAATTCATCTTCTACAAACCGACTACACCAATCCCTAATTTGGTTTCGAACTGCTCTAAATGAATATTCAATTTCATCCTTTGTACCCTTAGCTTTTGCAGGATCGGGGAAATTGATATGTATCTTTTTTGTTGAACTTGAAAATATCGGGCATCGCTCTTTAGCATGATCACATATAGTAATGAGATAGTCCACCTGTAAATGAATGTAATCATTTACGTGGTTAGAAGTATGTGATGATATATCAATGCCATCCTCTAACATACATGCAATGGCTCTTGGATTAACCCCATGAGTTTCCATTCCTGCGCTAAATACTTCGGCTTTCTCATTAGCAAAAAATTTAAGAAATCCTTCCGCCATTTGGCTTCTACAACTATTGCCCGTACACAACACTAATTTTTTTTTCATACATATTATTTGGAGATGTAGCACTCTCGGTTTCAAACAATGTAAAGAGGGTGCTGTTTCGATAATCAATTACAACATTCTGGCCCACAACAGTTTTTTTTTGCTGCGGGCTTTTTGGCAAAAACTGTAATGCTTTCAATAATATTTGTGTTTTGCTTGTAAAGTAAAATCTCAGCCGCTGAAAGCATGTTGGATAGTATTTCATCCGGCACTATGATTGGTTTTTGTTTTTGTAATAGTATATCTTCAAATCCCGCTTCGGCTATAATTTGCAAGTATTCATTTTTATCAATTGCTCCAGCTACACAACCAGCATACATTTCTGCAGATTCTACAATTGCTGCCGGCAATTTGCCATTAAGTACAATATCCGAAATACTGAAATGACCACCCGGCTTCAATACCCTGTATATTTCATTGAACACTGCTTTTTTATTGGGTACCAAATTAAGCACACAATTACTGACTACTACATCTGCAATGCCATCTGCCACAGGCATCTGCTCAATATCACCTAGTCTGAAACTTACATTATCAAACCCGAATTTTGCTGCATTTTCTATAGCCCTTTCAACCATGGCAGGGGTAAAATCAATTCCAATTATCTGTCCGGATTCTCCGGCTGCAGCACGAGCTACAAAGCAATCATTGCCTGCTCCACTACCCAGATCAATCACGGTATTTCCCGGTTGTATTTGTGCAAATGCAGTAGGCAATCCGCAGCCCAAACCTAAGTCCGCAGTAGTCTGATACCCTTCTAGGTCTGTATAGTCGTCCGTCATAATATTATATACCTCTGTAGAACAACAGTTGGCACCACAACATGATGCCGTATTTTGTTCTTTACTTTGCAGTGCTATCTCACTGTATTTGTTTTTTACTTGTTCTTTAATTTCTGATTCTTTTGACATATTATTTAGTTTTAATTAACAGCACTCGTCCTGTTTTGCACTGATTTTCTTATGCAGATTATTGAAATAAGTGCATAGTTTTTCAACCGCAGTTATATCAATACAATAGCAAATAGCAGTACCTTCAATAGTACCTTTTATGAGTCCAGCATTTTTCAATTCTTTTAAGTGCTGAGAGATGGTTGGCTGTGCCAAAGGCAGTTCCTTTACAATATCTCCACAAATACAGGTATTTACTTTAAGCAGATATTCTATGATGGCTATTCGGGCCGGATGGCCCAATGCTTTAAGTAGTATTGCAGTATTATTTTGTTTTGCTTTAAAAAAATCTGATTTTGATGCTCCCATTGTAATATTAATATATTGCAATATTACGATATATTGTTTAATAACAAAATATTTTTTTATTTATAAAAAATAATTACCAACTACTTCTTGCTTGTGCAGTGGTATCCATCGATGCAAAATGGCCAGCTTTAAATTGATGATAAGCAGTAATGGCAATCATTGCTGCATTGTCTGTACAAAATGCAAAAGGAGGAATATATGTTTGACATCTTTGTTTTTTACCCCAGGCTTCAAAGGCATTGCGCAGCCCGGTATTGGCACTTACGCCACCTGCGATACAAATATTTTTTATACCTGTTTGCTTTACGGCTTTTGACAATTGTTTTAACAATACTTTGATGATAGTATGCTGCACTGAAGCACATAAATCATTTCTATTTTGAAGGATGAATTCGGGATCTTGCTGGGCTTGTAAAAAATAAAGCACAGATGTTTTTAAACCACTGAATGAATAATTTAAACCGGGCACTTGTGGCTCTGCAAATGAATAGGCATTTGGATTTCCCAAAGCTGCATATTGATCAATAAGGGGTCCACCGGGGTAGGGCAATCCAAGCATTTTTGCTGTTTTATCAAAAGCCTCTCCTGCGGCATCATCTATTGTCTCTCCTATTATTTCTACATGCATTGGATTAGTAGCTTTTACAATTTGAGTATGACCACCACTAACAGTAAGACAAAGAAATGGAAAAGCAGGAGCTGGATTTTGAAGCAGGTTTGCCAGTACATGTGCCTGCATGTGGTGTACACCAAGTAGTGGCTTACCCCATGCAAGTGCCAGTGATTTTGCAAACTGTGCACCTACTAATAAACTACCAATAAGCCCCGGACTTTGTGTAAATGCAATAGCATCAACCATAGTGATATATGTTGATGTAGAAAATGCATTTTCATGATTACCAAATGCTTTTAATAAGGCCTCATTTACGACAGGCACTATTTGTTGCAAATGAGCTCTACTGGCAAGTTCTGGCACCACACCTCCATAAGATTCATGCACCGTCTGGCTTGTAATGACATTGGAAAGTATAACACCATTGTGGCATACGGCAGCGGCAGTTTCGTCACAGGACGATTCAATGGCAAGTATGGTGATATCATTTTCTTTATTCAGCATAAAGTCGAAAGTTTGCAAATATATCATAACAATGGGGCTAATGACTTTATGATATTGACTGGCATTTATAAAAAAAATAAGTCCACATTATGCCAGCGATGTTTTAGTATTGCAAGATGGTATTTCCAGAAATTACAACTGAAAGATTGCTACTTAGAAACATTGAGCAAAACGATGCTTCGGTTGTGCTGGCAGGATATAGCAATCCCAAAATATACAACTACATATCTGTGGCTTACCATACACTGGCTGAAGTGCAGATTCAATTGAACTGGTACAAAGAAATTTTTACAAATCGCACAGGTATGTGGTGGGGCATCTGCTTGAAGAAGGATGGTATGATGATTGGAAATGGAGGCTTTCATAGATGGCAAAAAGAACATAAATGTATCGAGTTAGGATATTGGATTTTGCCAGAATACCAACGCAAAGGCTATGCAAGTGAGGCCATTTTTGCTATGTGTCAATATGCATTTCGACATTTAGATATACATCGAATTGAAGCCATAGTAGAAGGTGAGAATGCTGGCAGTATGCTGCTATTAAAAAAAGCAGGGTTTACCAATGAGGGTTGTAGAAAAGAGTGTGAATGGAAAAATAACAAATTTATTGATTTGTATAGCTTTGCCTTACTCAAAATAGAATAGACGGATGATAGTAAGCAACTCGATAGACATTCGTATGAAATTTGTTTAAGGACCGCACAAAAATTTTGGATTATTGGTTTTGGAGTGTTGTTACTATAGATTTAATGAAATTTTAGGCACAATAGTTTAATCATTTGCCTCATTCCCGATATTTGACAGCTATATATGAACTTGAAAAAATATTCCATCCTTGCTGTGGATGATGATCCTGATGTATTGCTGGCCGTAAGGTTACTCTTGAAGAATGAAGTAAAAGAAATTATTACAGAAAAAAATCCGGCAAATATTCCCTCCCTTTTATCGCAAGGTAAGTTTGATTTGGTCATGCTTGATATGAATTTTACAGCTTCTGTTAATACCGGTAATGAAGGTATATATTGGCTTAAGCGAGTAAAAGAATTAAAACCTGACATTGGTGTTATCATGATTACTGCCTATGGCGATATCGATCTTGCAGTACGATGTGTAAAAGAAGGAGCCAACGATTTTGTTATAAAGCCTTGGCAAAATCAACGTTTATTGGATAGCATTGAGGAAGCACTTCGCCAGGTAAAGAAAGAAACTTCCATATCTAAAGCAGACAATGCTGAAAATATTATTGGTAAGGAATTGTTGGGAGAAAGTGAAGCCATGCAACAAATCTTTTACAAAGTAAAAAAGATAGCACCTACAGATGCAAATATTTTATTGTTGGGGGAAAATGGTACTGGTAAAGACCTCATTGCAAAAGCCATCCATCAAAATTCATTGCGCAGCAAAAACCCTTATGTAAAAGTAGATGTAGGAGCACTTACAGAAACATTGTTTGAAAGTGAACTGTTTGGTCATAAAAAGGGAGCATTTACAGATGCAAGAGAAGATCGTATGGGTAGGTTTGAATCTGCAAATGGTGGCACTTTGTTTTTAGATGAAATTGGTAACATTGCTTTGCAACAGCAGGCGAAATTATTGTCTGTTTTACAAAATAGACAAGTGATGAAGTTAGGCACAAATACCCCGATACCTGTTGATATCAGATTGGTATGTGCCACAAATGTGCCATTGCAGGAACTGGCCAATGAAAATCGCTTTAGAAAGGATCTCATTTATAGAATCAATACAGTAGAAATTACACTCCCACCTCTTCGTCAGCGGGTGGAAGACATTCCTTTATTGGCCAAACATTTTGCGAAGCAATATGGGTCAAAATATTCAAAGCCATCTATTGATTTAGATAGGTCGGCTATCGAAAAATTGAAGCAATACCCATTCCCCGGTAATGTAAGAGAGTTACAGTACACTATTGAGCGTGCTATTATAATGAGTGAAGGCGATGTGATTGCTGCAAGGGATTTATTCTTTTCTCCTATAGAATCAAACTATAGTGCTGCTGAAGTGCCAGATGATATGAAACTCAGTACAATGGAAAAAAATACAATACTAAAAGTGATTGAAAAGTATAATGGAAACATTACAAAAGCTGCAAAGGAACTGGGCCTTACACGTACAGCACTATACCGCAGATTAAGTAAATATGATATTTAATTTTTACAGATGAAACCAAATCCGCTGATAAAAATTTTAGGCAAAACAATTTTCTTGGCATTTGTACTTTTTAGTATTTCGTTTTTATTCCTAAAGGAGCAATATTTATTTGCTATTTTATTGATTCCTGTGGTGATATGGTTGGTAGCTGAATTTTATAAATTTCACAAAAAGTCTTTGTTGGATGTAGAAGAGTTTGTACAATCTGTACATTATAGAGATTTCTCCAGATATTTTGATGTGAAACATTCCCCATCTGAGTTGCAAATGCTACGCAAGGGTTTTAATGATATCAATACCACACTCAAAGTTATTAGTAAGGAAAAAGAAACACAGTATCAGTATCTTCAGAAAATTTTAGAGTTGGTAGATACCGGCATATTATCTTACGAATTAGAAAGTGGAACAGTTGTTTGGATGAATGAATCCATAAAAAAATTACTTCAGGTGCCATATTTAAAATCAATACAATCATTAGATAAAAGATTTCCTTCGCTCTGTGCTCAAGTGGTGGAAATTAAACCGGGAGAAGCTATTATAAGCGATATTTCGGTGGAGCAAAATAATGTAAAGGTTTTAATGTCAGCCACAGCATTTCAAACAGAAGGAAAAATATATAAACTCATTGCGTTTCAAAATATAAATGCGGCATTAGATGAAACTGAGAGTAAGGCCTGGCAGAAATTACTTCGAGTAATGACTCATGAAATTATGAACTCTGTAGCGCCTATATCATCACTTGCAGAAACACTAAGAAATCTTTTGACCCAAACAAAGGAAAGTGTATCCCCATCCAATCAAAATGTATTTGAAGATATTGTTCTGGGTATGGATACCATAAAAAGAAGAAGTGAAGGCTTACTAAAATTTGCACAAACTTTTAGAAACCTCAATCAAATTGCCCAACTGAACCTGCGTAAATTTTATGTGAGAGATTTATTTGAAAATATGCTTAGGCTTATGATGCCCTCACTCCAACAAAAAAGCATAGAAACAGAGATTATTCTGAAAGATCCTGATTTACAGATAGAGGCTGATATTGAACTACTTGAGCAGGTATGCATTAACTTATTGCTCAATGCAATTGAAGCAGTAAAAGATAGCACCGACCCAAGGATTATATTAGTGGCAGCAATCAATAATAATAAACATCCATTTATAAAAATTGCTGACAATGGTGTCGGCATTGCCCCAGATGCTATCGATAAAATTTTTATTCCATTCTTTAGTACTAAGAAAAGCGGGAGTGGGATTGGGCTTAGTTTGTGCAAACAAATTATGATGCTGCACAAGGGAAACATTAATGTGCAAAGCAGCGCCGAAAATGGCACTGCTTTTACTTTGAATTTTTAAATTTGGGTTTAATTGATTTTCAAAATTCACTTTTTTTATGGCATAATAATTAAACCTCCTTCAATATTTACTAACTCTAAGTCAAAAATTAATGTTTTACCCGCCAAAGGATGATTGGCATCCAAAGTAACTTCTGACTCAGTTACTGCAATAATTACAACGGGTACCACATGACCTTGTCCATCATTCATTTGAAGTTGCATACCAGGCTCAGGCTTTAAATCTTCTGGAAATTTGTCTAATGGAAATACAATAATCTGTTCATCTATAACTTCTCCATAGGCTTCAGCAGCTGGAATATGGATTGTTTTCTTTTCGCCTACTGACATACCAGTTACGCCGTCGTCAAATCCCTTTATTACCATACCACTTCCTACTTTAAATTCTAAAGGTTCTCTGTTTGCACTGGTGTCAAACGTAGAGCCATCTTCAAGACGGCCGTGGTAGTGAACCTTTATTGTATCGCCTTTCTGTACTTGTTTCATTCTGAATTTTTAAATTTGAGCAATACATTTTGCCCGAAGGGCACAAAATTAACCTTAAAAAACAGAAAATGATGCACATTCCTAATTGTTTTACAACAGAATTTTATGAGTATTGAAAATTAAATTAAGGACTGCACCAGATCCAAAACTATCTCTACAATATATTTTGATAGTATAGTTACTCACTGTATTATTGCACCCTTGCCCAGATGGCGGAATTGGTAGACGCGTCAGACTCAAAATCTGGTATCCGCAAGGATGTGCAGGTTCGATTCCTGTTCTGGGCACATTCCCCGCAGTTGCGGGGTTTTTTTATGCCAAGTTCTTACAAATCCTACCTAAATGTCATAAATTTTTTAAACGGTTGTTAGTAAATTTTTATTTTTTCACAAATAATTGATTATCAATTTTTTAGATCAAAATTTGCTCGTTGTTAAAAAATTATTTTAAGAATTCGTGCAGCATTTTTTAACAAAATATTGCCTTTTTGGGGAGCCAAATTTGGCTTAGGTTTATTTATTTATACTTTTACACGCTAAAAAAAGTTCAGCACATGACAAGAAAACTATGGTTTAGTTTCTGCGCCATGCTGTTTTTCATCACAGCATTGAGTGCACAAAACATGACAGTAACCGGTAAGGTTACAGATGACAAAGGTGCCGCAATTGAAGGAGCCTCCGTATTAGAAAAAGGCACTACAAACGGTACAACAACCAATTCCCTTGGTGTTTTCACTTTACAAGTAAAAAATGGTGCAACCTTAGTGGTTTCCGCCGTTGGTTTTGGTAAAATGGAATTACCTGCTAAGGATCAGGTAAATTTTTCTCTTAAAACAAGCGTTACTGACTTAAATGAAGTAGTTGTTACCACTTCATTAGGAATTCAACGCCAAGCAAAAGAGTTGGGTTATTCAACAGCAAAAGTTTCTTCAAAAGAGATAACTCAGGCAAAAGTTGTAAACCTTCAAAATGGTCTTACCGGTAAAGTTTCTGGATTAAACATTCAAACCACCAACAATGGTGTGTTTGCTGATACCAGAATTGTACTTAGAGGTATCCGTTCACTTACAGGAAATAACCAACCAATGTTGATATTGGACGGTGTGCCTTTGAGCTTAAATTATATTTCTTCTGTAAACCCGAACGACATTGCTGATGTAAACATTTTGAAATCTTCTTCTGCAACAGCTATATACGGACCTGAGGGAGTAAATGGTGCAATAATAATTACCACAAAACGTGGTGTTAAAGGCAAGCCACAAATACAGTTTAGTAATACCACACAGCTTGAAACAGTTGCATATATCCCAAAATTGCAAACACAATTTGGAGGCGGCTCATCTATTGACGCAAATGGATATGGTGTGTATGACCCAATTGAAAATCAAGGTTATGGTGATGCATTTGATGGTTCTCTCCGTCAAATTGGACGTGATGCACCAGACGGTAGCAAATATGAAGTAACTTATGTGGCAAGACCAGATGAGAAGAGAAAGTTTTGGGATAAAGGTATTACCAACCAAACTGATGTTTCTTTCTCTACTGGAGATTTTTATCTAAGTGCACAAAATGTATCTATCAATGGCGTAGTTCCAAAAGATAGAAACAATCGGATCAACTTAAGAATGAGGGCGGATAAAGAGTACAAGAATTTCAGAGCTGCTTTTAACCTAAACTATACGCAGGGTAATTTTAATGTTACAACACAGCCAGGTAGGGATGAATCAGTTTATTGGAATGTGGTAAATACTCCAATGAATATTCCTTTAACGGCATTTGAAGATTGGCAAAATGACTACTGGTCAAGTCCTGATGGTTATTATAATGACTATTATTCAAATCCTTATTTTATTATTGACAACTATAGAACAAAAGGAAGGTCGGATGATTTATTTGGAAATATTGAATTAAACTATAAGCCACTTTCTTGGTTAGGGTTTACTTATAGATTAGCTGGTACGCTCACCAATTTGAATACAAAAAGTACTACTGGTGCTTTTACATACTCTCAGGATGCTAAAAACAGTGGTAAATCAATTGCACAGTCTGGGGATATCGTAGCAGCTGTAAGTGATTTGAATACTTTCTCTAATAGGTTAACATCAGAGGTATTTGCCACTATAAATCATGACTTTAATGACGTGAAATTTAGTGCTGTTCTTGGTCAGTCGTTTAGGGAAATTTCTACAAAGGCAACTAACGTAAATAGTAGTAATCTAGGCCAATCAACTCTATACAACGCAGTTGTTAGAAAGGGTGAACCAGGTGTTGGAGTTTCTGATAGCAAGCAAAGACTACAGCGCTTCTTTGGTAAAGTTGGGTTGGGTTACAGAGGTTGGATTTTTGGTGAATTTACTGGTAGCTATGATATGGATAGTAGATTATCACCAGCTTACGGAGATTTTAGTTTGTCCGATATTGCCTATTTCTATCCTGGCGGTAGCGTATCTATTCTTTTGCATGAATTAATACCTAGTCTATCAAGCAATACTTTAAGTTACTTTAAACTTAGAGGTGCCTTATCGAAAACTGGAAATGTGAATTTAGCTCCTTACTCTCTTGAAAATACTTATGGAATTGCTACTTTCTTCCCCTATGGAGAAATACAAGGTTTCCAATCAAGCACTACATTGGTTCAAACTTCGTATAAACCAGAATTTGTAAACAACAAAGAGGTTGGTATTGAGTTAGGGTTTTTAAATAACAAAATCAACTTTGAAGCTACTGCATATACTCAAAATAATACAGATCAGGTGATTAATGTAGCCTATTCTGGTACAACTGGGTTTACAAATTCATTGTTGAATGCGGCCAGTTTTGACAATAAGGGTCTTGAATTTGATTTGCGTTTAACGCCATTAATCAATTTAGGTAATTTCTCAATGGATGTTAAATTGAATTATAGTTTACAAGATAGTAAAGTAAATTCGATTATTGAGGGTGTAGATGAGTTGGGCGTTGGTTTGGCAAATTTCGCAATAGTTGGATCTCCTGCTTTTGTGTTCAAATTAACAGATTATGTTAGAGATGATCAAGGAAGAGTAATTGTTGATGCTTCAACAGGTATGCCATCACGCAATCCAAATACAGCCGTTTTTGGTCGTACACTACCTAAAAATTTCTTTGGCATTAATTTATCATTAAACTGGAAAGATTTTTCTTTCAATGCAGTTGCTGATTATAGAGGTGGAAATCAAATTCTTAGTTCTGGATTAGGTTCCGCATTAGATTTCTCTGGTATTTCTGAGCGTAGCGGTCAAAATGATAGACAAGCATTTGTATTCCCAAATTCTGTTTATAATACTGGTACGGCTGATGCTCCTAAATATGAGCCAAATACAAATATTTATACCAAATCTTATGGTTATAATTTCTGGTCACAAGATATCAACACTGGCGTACAGTCTAACTATTTGTCTAGTGGAGCATTCTGGAAGTTAAGAGAAGTTTCATTGATATACACAATTCCACAATCTGTATTTAAAGGCGGAGTTGGAACAGTAATCAAAGGAGCAAGTGTAGCTGTAACAGGTAGAAATCTTGCAACTTGGTTACCTAAGAGTAATCAATGGACCGATCCTGAGTTTTCAGCATCTACAACCTCTAATGGTCAAGGTGTAAATAACATTTTTAATACAGTACCTACCCGTATTTTCGGATTTAGCGTATCTGTTCAATTTTAAATATAGAAATCACAATGAAGAATAATTTTGTAAAAATTCTAAGTAGTATATTGTTGGTATCTGTTATAGGTGTTGGATGTAGTAAATCGGATTTTAATATCAATAGGAATCCAAATGATCCTACAGATAGTACAATTACTTATAACCTTTTGCTAGCAAGTTCTCTGCAAACATCTGCAAATAATGTTGCCAACAACTGGGGCTGGTTGCAAAACTGGTTAAGTTTCTGGTCAAGGTCTGGCACTTATGCGCCAAATGTTACCGAAGAAACATATAACATCACTACCACCTTCCAAAATGGGGTATGGAATAGTTTCTATTATGAGGCTTTTAACTACAACATCATGCAGTTGAAAGCTCAACAAGCTGGTGCAACATTTTATGAAGGTGTAGCCAGAATTATGAAAGCGCATGCTTTTCAGAACTTGGTTGATGTGTATGGCAATGTTCCTTATTTCAATGCATTAAAAGGAAATCAAAATCCTACTCCAGAATATGATAATGGGTTAGACATTTATAAGGATTTATTCCGTCAAATTGATACAGCATTTACTCTATTTGATGCGTTAAACGAAGATCTTAATGTTGATTATAAAACAAATGATCTCGTTTACGCCGGAAATGTGGAGTCGTGGAAGAAGCTTGGAAATACATTGAAATTGAGAATGTTAGTACATCTTGCTGATGTCCCAGGCTTTGACTTTGATTCTGAGATTGCTAAAATTGATGAATCTGGTGCTGGGTACCTTGCAACCGGGGAATCTGCGACTATTCAGCCTGGATTTGGTTCTACAAAGCCAACTCCATTTTATAACAATTATGTTAAGGACAATACAGGTACTGCAACTGCAAACTCTGTTTATTATAAAGCAAACAGTTATGCTGTGGACTATTACAAATACGATGGCGATCCAAGATTAACTCGATTCTATACTCCTGGTAGTCAAGGATCTAGAGGGGTAGCTTATGGTCTACCTCCTGTAACATCAAATGCAGCATCAACATTATCTGCAGTAAGTGGCCCAGGTGTTTTGAGTTCAGGTAGTACCTCCAAAGCTTGGATTCTAACAAGTATGGAAAGCCTGTTTTTACAAGCAGAAGCTAGAGAGCGTGGCATTATAAAGTCTGGTGAAACAGCAGAACAACTTTTAGTTAATGCTGTTACAGAGTCATTTATTTGGATGGGCTTAACAGCTGAAGATGCTGATGAATACCTATCTGGAAATGCTACATATCCTGACGTGGACTATACTGCAGAAGGTGGTGGTTTGTTCACAATCATTTCACAAAAATGGTTTGCATTAAATACTTTTGCTTCATTAGAAGTATGGTCAGATTACAGACGTGTCGATCTTGATGGTGAGAACCATTTTGTGTATGGTGCTCGTGTTGATTATGATCCAGGTCCAGCAATTTCTGTGGCACCGCAGAATACTGCAACAGAAATACCTATTCGTTTGTTATATCCACAAAATGAGTATAACTATAATGCTCAAAATGTGGGAAATGAGGGTACAATTAATCAATTCAGCAGTAAAATATTTTGGGATATAAATTAATAAAATCATTATGAAAAGAAAAGTAAATATTTTATTCCTTTTACTATCTGTAGGCTTGATTGCAAGCGTAGGATGCGTAAAAGATGATGGATTTGACAACAATGAGTATGGTATCCAAAATCCGGGATCAAATCCTGGTGTATTGTTTCAGCAATCAAAAGTTAATGCTGATGGAAACCAAATTCCGAACCTAAGCGGTATTTTCTCAGTAAATACATCTCAAACAATACAGACATTGGTTAAGATTGCAGCCGGTGAAGCAGTATCATCAGATTTACGTATTGGAATTACCTTGAATAATGCACTACTTGATGGTAGTGGTCTTACAACTTTAGATCCAGCAAATTATCAAGTGCCATCAGAAGTTGTAATACCTGCTGGTGAGAAATATGCTTATTTGGTTGTAACAATACCAGATGCATCAGTTTTAGATCTTTCGTTGAAATATGGTCTTGGTTTTACGATATCAAGTCTAAGTGACAATGGTTACACAATAGCAAGTAATTTGCAAGATGTAGTGGTTGGAGTTATTATTAAAAATCAATACGATGCAGATTATGACTTCGTAGGTGGTTATTTCTACCATCCAAGTTCTCCACGTGCTCAGCCAAACGCAAGCAGCGGTGATACTAAAACACTAACATCTTTTTCACCAACTCAGGTTGTAAGTCCACTTGGTGATTTAGGGAGTTTAGGTTATTATGTATTATTGGATGTTGATCCTGTAACGAATAAAGTAACTATTACTCCTGATCCAGGACATCCTTCAACTCCTCCTATTGAGCAGTTTGATGATGCATTACCAGATGTAAATCCTGGTTATACGCCTCAATGGGATCGTTCAAGTGAGTGTACAAACAGATATGACCCAGCAACAAAGACATTCTATTTAAGATATGCTTATGTTGGAGGTACTGGTTATAGAGTTACAGAAGAAATTTTGGTAGCAAAATAGTACTTATCATATAGTTATTATTATAAGGCCGCTTAAAAAGCGGCCTTATGCGTTTAGATTATTCAATCTCTGAAATGCTTCCATCAAATAGAATATTTTGGGATTGTTCATCATATAGTTGTGTTGGCGTAAATCATAGTATATGAGTTAATTTGTCGGAATAGATATGTGTATTAGTGTTTAACAATTGCTCTTTTTAGGACTTCTACTGTGTTTAAAGCCTCTATTTGATGCATTCAAAATGATAAATTTTATCAACAATAAAATGTGAGAGTTACTGCCCTCTATTTTCGCCCACCAAATATTAAAAACATGAGCCAATATTCCAACCAAATTGCCGAATTATATCGTTTGCGTATAGCACAGGTAGAAGCAGTGTTGCAACTATTTGTCGAAGGCGCTACTATCCCGTTTATAGCACGATATCGAAAAGATAAAACAGGAGGGTTGGATGAAGTACAAATTCAACAAATTCAGGAAGAGGAAAAGCGTTTGGCGGCGTTTTCCGAAAGAAAGCAGTTTATAATAGATTCCATAACGGGGCAAGGAAAAATGACTGATTTCATCCTGCTTGCACTTGATGCGGCATCTGCAATCAATACTTTAGAAGATATCTATCTTCCTTACAAACCAAAACGAAAAACCAAAGCGCAAACTGCCCGTGAAAATGGGTTAGAAACATTGGCGTTGCTGATAGCAGAACAGCTACCATCCATAGATTGTATGACAGAAGCCAAAACATTTATAAATGATACAATTACTACTCCAGAAGATGCTTTAATTGGAGCAAGAGATATCATTGCAGAACAAATAAGTGAAGATGCTGATTTAAGAGCATCTTTGCGAAAACTATTTCAGTATGAAGCAAATGTGATAGCTGAAGTGATAGCAGGTAAGGAGAGTGATGGAGCAAAGTTTAAAGATTATTTTCAGTTTAAAGAATTGGTAGCAAAAATTCCTTCCCATAGAATTTTAGCAGTGCTACGCGGCTTTTTAGAAGGTGTTTTACGTTTGTCAATTACTCCTTCAGATGAATCAGCAATAGAAATCATCGAGAAAAAAATATTAAAGCGCACATCTTGCGATAGTACGCAATATGTGCAAAAAGCAATAAAAGATGCATGGCGCAGGCTCTTACAACCAGCTTTGGAAACCGAATATAGAAATGAATTAAAACAGAAAGCGGATGTGGAAGCTATTGAAGTTTTTTCTGAAAATTTGAAACAACTATTACTGAGTGCGCCACTTGGCAGTAAAAATATTTTGGCATTGGATCCTGGTTATAGAACCGGATGTAAAATAGTTTGTATTGATGGCAATGGGAATCTGCTTCACAACGATGTAATTTATATACTGGATGAGCAAAAAAAACAAGAAGCTACTATAAAATTAAAACGTCATTGTACAAGTTATCATATTGAAGCCATTGCCATAGGCGATGGAACGGCTGGTAGAGAAACAGAGCAATTTATAAAGAGTTTACAATTGGGGTTACCAGTATATATGGTAAATGAAGATGGTGCGTCTGTGTATTCAGCATCCGAAACGGCTAGGGAGGAATTTCCTGACTATGATGTAACAGTAAGAGGTGCTGTTAGCATTGGGCGAAGGCTTATGGACCCTCTTGCTGAATTAGTAAAAATAGATCCGAAAAGTATTGGAGTAGGTCAGTATCAGCATGATGTTAATCAATCGAGATTAAAAGAAAAATTGGATCAGGCCGTAGTTAGTTGCGTAAATAAAGTAGGGGTAAATCTCAATACTTCAAGCAAGCATTTGCTGAGTTATGTGAGTGGAATTGGAGATGTATTAGCAGAGAATATAGTGCAATACAGAAAACAAAATGGGGCATTTAAAAGTAGGAAAGAACTCCTACTAGTACCCAGGCTTGGCAATAAGGCTTTTGAGCAGTGTGCTGGTTTTTTGAGAATAAAAGATGCACACCATCCATTAGATGCAAGTGCCGTACATCCAGAAGTATATACCATTGCCGAGCAGATGGCAAAAGATCTATTGGTTGATGTAAAAACACTGATTGGTAATGAACCCTTGATTCAAAAAATAAATCCTCAATCTTATATTAATGAAACCGTAGGCGCATTAACCATTAAAGATATTTTGGCGGAACTGAAAAAGCCTGGATTAGATCCAAGAAAATCAATAGAACAATTTGAATTTGCCAACATATTCAGTATTGAAGAAGTACAGGCAGGTATGATTGTGCCCGGTATAGTTACGAACCTCACAAGGTTTGGAGCGTTTGTAGATATAGGTGTAAAGCAGGATGGACTGGTGCATATCAGTGAAATTGCAAATCGATATATCAGTGATCCCGCTGAAGTTTTGAAACTGAACGATAGAGTAGTAGTGAAAGTAATAGAAACAGATATGGCCAGAAAGCGGATTAATCTTTCTATAAAACAAGCCGCCGAAAATAGTAAGAAAAATAAAACATCATATTCTCCACCATTGAGTAATGTAAAACTAAAAACTGAAAGTGCTTCCATGGGTGATGCACTTGCTGCACTTAAAAATAAATTTGCTAAGTAAGTGGTACTATTTTTTTGAAATTATTTCCTCATATCGGATAATGAAACGGCGTGTTTAAAATGCAGATGCTAATACTGCTTTCAATTTGTCGAAATCATTCTCATCATTATATACATGTGGTGAAATGCGCAAACTATTACCTCGTACAGACACATAAATATTTGCCTCCTGTAGTTTTTGGCTAAGGCTAAGTGCTTTTGCTTGCTCCAATCCTTTGATACTAAATAAGTGTGCTGCACGATAGTCTTCTGCTTCTACTATTAATCCCATTTCTTGCACCTCTTTTATAAAATCCTTACTAATTTGATGGCAATAGTTTTGTATAGCTTCGGGTGTCCATGCTAATAATTGCTGTATAGATGTCATCAACATGGGTACATTGATCAGATTACTAAATTCACCCATATCATATCTGCCTGCACCCTGCATATATTGATCTGCATATCGGGTAAGGGAGGTAAAATCTGCTGCATTCATTCTGGTCATCCAACTTTGTTCTATTGGTATTCCATCTAAAAATACATCTGAATAGTAGGCCAAGCCACTACTGTATGGACCAAGCAGCCATTTGTATCCGGCACATATAACAGCATCTGCGGGAATATCTTGAATACTAAAAGGATAAGCTCCAATAAATTGTGAGCCATCCAAAATCAATAAAGTATTTGTTTCCTTGCATCTATCGCTGATTGTCTTTACAGGAAAAACTGTACCATCCATCCAATGAAGCGGTGATAGCACAACGGCAATGGTGTCTGTTTTGATAGCATCTAATAATTGCAGATTCCAATCAGCAACACTACGCAGAGAGGTAGATGGCCTGTCAATAATTTTAATTGATTTATGCTGTGCTTTGCACCAGGACTCCACTGTGTAATAGATACTCGGAAATTCATCTTCAATCATCAATATATGGCTGCCTCTTAAAGGATCTATATTGTTAATCGCCGTTGCAAGTCCGTAAGATGCTGATGGTGTTATAGCAATGTTTTCCGGCTTTGCTTGAATCAAAGTTGAAAACAGCAATTTTAGTTTTTTGGGATCCTCAAAAAAATCATTAGGTCGAATGTTACTAGGATTATTTTTTCTGCTCAATCCGGCAATGCCTGCGGCTTCTACGGATTTTAGCAAAGGGCTCATATAGGCAGCATTCAAATAAGTAATATCGTCTCCTAAACTGAATAATTGCTTTTGATTGGACAACATTTTTTTGTGTAAATAAAGGGCAATATCAAATTGAATTGTCAAATTTCAAATAAACATTCATTCAATATTTTTTAATTATACGCTACGCGTAATTGTCTTTTGGCAAATGACATTTCCTTTATAGTATCATTGCAGCAAGAATTAAAATATGCAGTATAAGAATGACGCAAACTTTGCGATGCAGATGGACGAGGTTGATGTGCTTAAAGCATTTCGCCATCAATTTTATATCCCACAGCATGAAGGTAAAGACGCAATTTATTTGACAGGTAATTCACTTGGATTGCAACCTAAAAAAACTGCAGCTTATATACAAAGTGAACTTAATGATTGGGCTGCACTTGGAGTAGAAGCACATTTTGCAGCAAAGAAACCTTGGATGCCTTATCATGAAATTTTTGCAAAGCAATTGAGTGATTTGTGTGGTGCTTTGCCACAAGAAGTAGTAGCCATGAATCAACTCACAGTAAACCTCCATTTGCTCATGGTGAGTTTTTATACTCCAACAACAAAAAGATATAAGATAATTTGCGAAGCAAAAGCATTTCCCAGTGATCAATATGCTTTGGAAAGTCAAGTCAAATTTCATGGCTTTGATCCATCAGATGCCATTATAGAAGTACATCCCCGACAGGGAGAACACTGCCTGCGTACAGAAGATATTTTGCAATGTATTGATACACATAAAGATGAAATTTGTCTATTGCTTTTTGGGGGAGTAAATTATTATACGGGTCAATATTTTGATATACCCACACTTACAAAAGCTGCCCAATCTATAGGTGCCATAGCCGGCTTTGACCTGGCTCACGCCGCTGGAAATGTACCCTTGCAATTACATAATTGGAATGTAGATTTTGCTTGCTGGTGTAGTTATAAATACCTCAACAGTGGGCCCGGCGGGGTAAGTGGCATTTATATTCATGAGCGCCATATTTCGGATGATACTATTGCCCGTTTTGCAGGCTGGTGGGGATATGAAAAAGAAACACGCTTCAAAATGCAGAAAGGATTTAAGCCAATTCATTCAGCAGAAGGCTGGCAGTTGAGCAATGCGCCTGTGCTGAGTATGGCAGCTCATAAAGCATCTTTAGACATTTTTGAACAAGCTAGATGGGATCAAATTTTTTTAAAAGCAAAATCGCTCAGCAATTATTTGCATTTTATTTTACATGAAATAAATAATGGTGCCTTTGAAATTATTACTCCTGATAATGATAGTGAAAGAGGATGTCAGGTTTCATTGCTCATGAAGAAAAATGGCAAAGAGATTTTTGATGCACTTACACAATCCGGAGTGATTGCTGATTGGAGAGAGCCTGATGTAATACGCATTGCACCAGTTCCTTTGTATAATTCATTTGTTGATGTTTGGATGTTCTGCAATTTGCTACAAAAACTAATTTAGTTTTAATGCATGCTAATCAATATTTTAGGATAAAAACTTACTTCATGATTTTCAAAATAAGTGAGTGATTATTGTGAGTCTTTTCCACTTTCATTTTATTAAATAATAGTATATTTTAATAAATCCAGAGTAGTACCTTTTTATCAGACAAATCAATATAAGAAGAAACAATTTCCATAAATTTTTCTGAAAGCATTGGGCATCCTTGGCTGTTCAATAGGTATTCAGGATATGTTTCATCATTTGGCATAAAATGGTAACTGTGCAGCACTACATATCGGCTGAAAGCATTGCTATTACTGCTATCTAAGCCATGTAGCTTATATGCTTTTCCAAAATTGCCCGTGTAAGCGGCACCTATTTTATAGTGCCCCAATGAGGTACATTTACTGCCAGAAACATTGCTAAATATTGGAGTGGCTGCAAAGTCGGCATCACCAGATCCATGTGCAACCAATCCGGTATGTACAACACTATCTTGTTTATGATTGTATATGTAAAATCGATTTAGGCCACTATGCTTCTGCATGTTTATTAAGAAATAAAAATCTGTATTCAAATCATTTGCTGCGCAATAGCTATTTGCATCAGGAATTTTTAATTTGATCTCATCATAATAATCTCGTTCATGGATATTAAAACGATGTGATTGCGTAACTGTATTGCAATCAAAATTTTTTACTCCGGACGTTATAAAAAAAATTAAAATTGTAGTCGTAAATTTTGAAGCAATAAAATGCATGAAAGTGAGATGTTGAATCTAAAATCTTCCATAAATTATTTTAATCGTTGTGTATGTATTTTTTTAAAATTTGTGCGAATGAAATTAATCTGCAACTAATTTTTTTAAATGATGTTGTATAAATGAGTAATAAATTTTTGCAAAAACTATATCTTTATAATGTGCATATTTGAATGAAAATGGATTTAATAAAAAATAAAAGAGCCGGATGTTTCATCCGACCCTTTTACTTACTAACACATTAAATTTCCTGCACTAAAGTACATTTCTGGCGTTCTTGGCCAAATTATTTTTTTGCAAGTGGGTGAGTTTGGATAATCTTGTTTTTTATAAATAAGCCAAATAGTCGCACTATACTTATGGCATTAAAAATAGCAGTCAAAATGGCGCTTAAATTAAAAGACAGATTTTCTTTCTAAGTGATTGAAAAATAAATGGTTAGTAATTTGACAATAAAAAAATAAAAAATCATGAATTCAATTTTTGTAGTATCCATAATTTTCCTGTTTATCAGCATGCTGGTATCTGGTAGATTAAAATCTAAGTTTATGGCCTATAGCCAAATGCCGCTTAATAGTGGCTTGTCAGGTAAAGAAGTCGCTGAAAAAATGTTGAGGGAAAATGGCATTTATGATGTGAAGGTCGTATCAGTGCCAGGTTTTCTTAGTGATCATTATAATCCACAAACAAAGACTGTAAATCTTAGTCCGGAAGTATTCAGCGGCTCCAGCATTGCTTCCGCCGCTGTGGCTTCACACGAATGTGGTCATGCCGTACAGCATGCCACCGCTTACAACTGGCTAATGATGCGTAGCAGATTGGTGCCTGTGGTTCAGTTTAGTAGCAATATTGTGCAATGGGTGCTGCTGGGTGGTGTTTTGCTTATCAATGTTTTTCCTGCACTGTTATTGAGCGGTATTGTTTTATTTGCCATGACAACATTATTTGCATTTATCACTTTGCCCGTAGAGTATGATGCCAGCAACAGGGCATTAGCATGGTTAGATAAAACAAATGTTACTATGCCACAGGAACATGATAAAGCAAAAGATGCATTAAAATGGGCTGCCCTTACTTATGTAGTAGCTGCTATTGCTTCATTAGCCACACTGCTACAATATATTTCCATCTTTATGGGCAATAGAGACAGACGTTAAAAAAGACAATTCTTTAATTATCGGGGCTGGTGTATGTGCAATGCATATACCAGCCCCTTACATTTGCGCATGCCTCAAATAGCAGATGACCTACAAATAAGATGGTGGCAGCTACTGACTAAGCTTACAGAGCAATTTGGCAAAAAGCCAGACATGGAAGCTATTCTTTTTCTAATTGGTATCCAAGAAACAAATTTTCTAAAAGAAAAAATCACAAAAGAACAGAAGCAAGACCTTATGCATGTGGCTATATGTACACTTTTACTGCCAAGTGGTTATTATGAACTGTCTGGTAAAGATGAGGAAGGTTGGCCACATTTTGAGCAGCTTAAAGAACTGCCTGCTTTACATCTGCCCGAGCAAGAAAATTTTCTAAAAGATCATATCCTTTTATATTTCTCCAATCAAAATTTTTAAATAAAAAAATCAATGAAGTATTCTTTATTCTTTGTACTCCTTTTTTCAATTACATCTGTACAAGCACAAACAAAGAAACCAGCCCCACCTCCACCTCCACCTGTGGATAGACTTGTAGAAATTAAAACCCCATTTGGCACGATGGTGGCAAAATTGTATAACAACACACCAGTGCATAGAGATAATTTTATCAGTAAAGTAAAATCGAAATTTTATGATAGCTTATTGTTTCATAGAATCATTCAGGAATTTATGATTCAGGGTGGAGACCCAATGAGTAAAGGTGCAGATAGTGGTATGGCTCTGGGCAGTGGTGAAGCAGACGGTGGCATGCTAAAAGCAGAGTTCAATGTAAAAAATATTCATAAAAAAGGTGCATTGGCCATGGCTCGTACAGACAATCCTGAAAAGGCAAGTAGCAATTGCCAGTTCTATATTGTACAGGGCAGAAAATCTGATGAAATTAATTTGAATATGAATGAATGTAATATTCGAAATTCAAATCCATCTTTTACCTATAGCGCAGCACAGCGCACCGTGTATAAAACATCTGGTGGCACACCTTTTTTAGACCAAAATTATACTGTGTTTGGAGAGGTAGTCAAGGGGCTTGAAGTGATTGATAAAATTGCGGCGCAGCCGAAAGATGAGAATGATAGACCATTAAAAGATGTAATCATGACAATGAGAATGCTCAATTAAATTTGGTGCTCTAAATAAAATCTACACTTTTGTAAAAAATATAATTACATGAATTTTCCTTCCGATTGCCGTTACACTAAAGAACATGAGTGGGTAAAAATGATTGATGCTAATACCGCGTATGTTGGTATTACAGCTTTTGCACAGCACGAACTTGGCGATATTGTATATGTAGATGTACCCTCTGTTGGCAATACACTTGCGGCAGGCGAAGTATTTGGCACAGTAGAAGCAGTAAAAACAGTAAGTGATTTATTTCTTCCTGTAGCAGCTACTATTCTTGAAGTAAATACAGGTTTGGAAAAGCAGCCGGAGTTGGTAAATAGTGATCCTTATGGTGAAGGCTGGATGGCAAAAATTACATTGCAAAATCCCGATGATTTTAATGCTTTAATGGATGCATCTGCTTATGAAGCTTTAGTAGCCTAATAAACAACATGGCCGGAGAAATAAAATATGTAGAAGCCGATCTGGTGTTGTTATTAAAACAACGCAGTCAGGAGGCTTTTCATTATTTATATGATAACTATTCCGGTGCCTTACACACTATCGTTATCACGGTTGTAAAGGATACTACTTATGCTGCGGACATACTACAAGAAGTATTTATAAAAATCTGGAAGCAGATAGAACAATACGACGAGTCCAAAGGACGTTTATTTACATGGATGGCCAATATTGCCCGCAATGCATCTATTGATATGCTGCGCAGTAAGGGCTATCGCAATGAGCAAAAAAACCAAGAACTTCCGGACAACGTATATCAGTTATCTGGTGCTGATACTATGAAGCCGGAAACAATCGGTTTAAGAAATTTGCTGCAAAAGCTCAAGCCTGAGTACAAAGCTGTGTTAGACTTATCCTATTTTCAGGGGTTTTCACACGATGAGATTGCAAGAATTTTAAACATACCTATTGGTACAGTAAAAACAAGAATTAGATCGGCTGTAATTCAATTGCGGTCTATGGTAAATGAATAATGGATATAAATGCATACATAGAATCCGGGATTATTGAAAGCTATGTGCTTGGCCTCGTTAATGAGCAGGAAGCTGCTGAATTAGAACAACAGGCTGCCACATATCCTGAAATAAAATCCGCCATTATTCGGTTTGAAACCGAAATGGAAAACTATGCATTCAACCATGCTATACCACCACCTGCTTCAGTAAAGGAAAATATATGGCAGGCATTATCTAATGATTGGAATACGGAAGCACAGATAAACACAAGTGTTGCCCATCATGAGGAGGATGTTTCTATTCCCATCGTAGCCATGCAGCAAAACACCGCAAAGTGGAAATATATAGCGGCTGCTTCTGTAATACTACTCGTGGCCAGTGTTCTATTGAATTATAAATGGTACTCAAATTTCCGTGAAACGGATACAAAATATCAGGCGTTACTTATAGAAAAAAATTCTTTGGAAGCGGGTAATGATTTGTATAAAACCAAATTAGATGAAACCCTTCAAAACATGGCACTGCTTCAGAGCAAGGATTTGTTGGCTATAAAACTCCTTGCTATTAAAGGCAAAGAAGGCAATGAAGCTACTGTATATTGGAATAAAAATACAGGCGACCTTTATTTGTATGAAACGGCTATGACCAGCGTACCAGCGGGTAAACAATATCAACTCTGGGCTCTGGTAGATGGTAAACCGGTAGATGCCGGAGTATTTGGTGGATGTAATGGCTTATGCAAAATGAAAAATATTCCACGGGCACAGGCTTTTGCCGTTACCCTTGAAAAAGAAGGGGGTAGTCAAGCTCCTACACTTACTGATATGTTTGTATTGGGAAATGTATAATACTGTTTTACTTGCTACCTGTCTCACTTCAATTTGAATCATACTCATCCTACGCCTATCTTGCAGGCCTTCAAAACTTAATATATGGAATACAGTAAAATTATATCAGTAACCGGACTACCGGGTTTATTTGAATTAGTAGGCAATAAAGGAGATGGTGCTATCGTAAAATCTTTAGAAAATAAATCTACAAGATATATATCTGGCAGGCTCCATAACTTTTCAAGTTTGGAAAGTATTGAAATCTATACCACACACGAAAATGTAAACTTAGTAGAAGTTTTAAAAGCCATGCAAGCCAATCCGGATTTGGCATTGCCAGATGAGAAAAATGCTACTGCATTAAAAGAATATTTTGGAAAAGTTTTTCCATCCATCGATTTGGAAAGAGTGTATGCAAGTGATATGAAAAAGATGGTTCGCTGGCATAAAATATTGTCTGAAGCAGGAATAACTATAGAACTGAAAAAAAATGAAACTTCAGATACAGAGCAGGAAATAGAGCCTGCTACAGCTATTACAAAAACAGAAAAACCTCTTAAGAATAAAAATAAAAAAGATTAATACTTCTCAAAATACCTTTATTGCACCTGTGCTTTGGCAAGAGGTGCAATAAGTTTATTACTAATGAATTTGAACATTCTTTAATTCATTATTACCATAAAAAGTTGGAAAATACATTAATGATGCAGTTGCCGGGTTAAGGGTATAACTACCTGCATACCTGCATTCCAACTCAATGGTATAAGTATAATTTCCCTTATTCAATTTTTCTGCAAACAACACCATCCTGTCCTTCAAATATTCTTTGTGTAACCCAGTGTATGAATCTTTACTACTGTAACTACAGCCTGCAGGAATTGGTATTTCGATCATCACATATTCTGCATTTTTTTTTACCTCAACATTAGTAACTAATTTTATTTTATCACCTGTTTGCAACACAGTAACAGGGTTGCCGGATTTATAAAATGTGGTTTGTAACCATTGAAGTCCGATAAAATAATTTAAAGGGAGGTTTTTAAGGACCTCCCTTTTAGTTTTGTGTTACGAGCATAAAACTATAAA
>CALAGJ010000109.1 GCA_937892395.1 uncultured Parafilimonas sp. | reverse complement strand
ATCTATCTGAGATTTATGGATATTTTTCATATTTTTAACATTTTATTATTTAGTTTAATATTTCATTTTTTGAATTTAGTATTTTATTTATTTCTTTTTTAGGACATGTTCATTTATTTGATTGGGATGAAATCAATTTTGCGGAAAGTGCTCGAGAAATGATTGAAAGCCATAATTATTTTTCCGTACAAATAAACTATCAACAATTTTGGGAAAAACCACCACTTTTTTTTTGGCTACAAGTGTTAAGTATGAAAATTTTTGGTGTAAGTGAATTTGCAGCCCGTTTTCCTAATGCAATATGTGGTATAGTTACTTTAATTTGTTTATTTCGTATTGGTAAACGCTTATACAATGATAATTTTGGGAGAATATGGGTACTCAGTTATTTCGGTACTTTTTTATCTTTTTTATATTCTTTTACTGCCTGTTTAGCTTCTTTCATTTTGAGCTTTCTATCTTTAGCAGATAGATTTTTAAAATAAGCTTTGGCTTCTGATGTAGCCTGCTCATCATTGATGGTTGCAGAAGTTTCATCCCCTGTGGTTTTAGGTTCTGTTTCAGTTGTGGACGCATAGCCTGTAATAGAAATAAGCAATGAGAGTGCTAACACAATGAGTGGAAATTTTTGTGTAATTTTTTTCATTTTAATAAATTTAAGTATGAGTAATAAATCAATCCAGCACAATAATAGGGTCTTTTATATTGCTGGATAAAAAAATGAAATAATCTGAATAAATTTTATTTCTTGACACATCCTTGCACTAAAAACATTAAAAATTGATTCAGCACATCTTATAGTGGTCAACTTAATTTGTGAATGATATTTTAAGTTTTTGGGATTGGTTAAACATCTTCGAAATATTTCTATATGTAAATGATATTCCTATTCGGAGCCTATCTTCGACAATTTTATTTTTGAAAGAATCATTGTTGAGGAAAATAATTGTATGAAAGTTTTAAAATTCGGCGGCTCATCAGTAGCAAATGCAAACAATATGAAAAAAGTATCTGATGTGGTTCAAAACATTGATACACCTGCCATTGTTGTTGTTTCAGCATTAAGTGGTATTACTGATCTTTTATTAGAAACAGGCAGACTTGCTGCCCAAAATGATTTGACGTACAAAAATGTTCTATCTGAAATTGAAATAAAACATTTAGACACAGTAAGGAATCTTCTTCCAGTTACACAGCAGAGTGCATGTCTTAGCCTTGTAAAGCAACAGCTCAATGAACTGGAAGTAATAGCAGAAAGTATTTATTATTTAGAAGAGTTTTCTCCACGTACCAGGGATCGTATAGCAAGTTATGGGGAAGTACTATCTTCCCAAATACTTTCTGCATATTGGCATACTCAAAACACACCGCATGAATGGCTTGATAGCAGAAGATTTATTCGCACAAATAGTCAGTTTGGATTTGCAGAAGTAAACTTTAGTATAACCAACGATTTAATTGCATATCATATTCAATCTTCACCCGCTCAGCTATTTCTGGCACCGGGTTTTATTGGAAGTGATAAAAAGGGAAATACGACAACACTTGGCAGGGGGGGCAGCGACTATACCGCAGCAATTTATGCAGCAGCTACCTCAGCCAAGGCACTTGAAATATGGACAGATGTATCTGGAATGATGACCGCAGACCCACGATATGTTAATCAGGCAAAACCTATACCTGTCATATCGTATCAGGAGGCTATGGAGTTGTCGCACTTTGGAGCCAAGGTAATATATCCCCCAACGATACAGCCCGTCATGCAAAAGCAAATACCAACACTTATAAAGAACACATTTGCTCCACAGGATGAAGGCACTGTTATCACTACAAAAAATTCTTTTGGTAATCATACCGAATTTATAAAAGGTATATCTGCAATATCTTCTATCACCCTGCTAAGTTTGGAAGGTTCGGGAATGGTTGGTATTCCCGGATTTTCAAAAAGACTTTTTGAAGCACTGGCGCTGGAAAAAATAAACGTTATTCTTATCACACAGGCTTCTTCAGAACATTCTATTTGTGTAGGTATAAATGAGGCAGATACTACAAATGCTATAGCAGCCATACAAGCTGCTTTTGAAATTGAAATTCAACAACTAAAAGTACAAGTACCTAAAGCAGAATCAGATCTTGCAATTATAGCCCTGGTTGGAGATAAGATGAAAAATCATGCAGGAATAAGTGGAAGAATGTTTAGTGCGCTGGGGCGCAATGGGGTGAATGTACGGGCAATTGCACAAGGCAGTTCTGAGAGAAATATTTCTGCTGTAGTAGCTGCTCATGATGTACGAAAATCAATCAGTGCGCTGCACGAAGCTTTTTTTGAAACCGACTACAGACAGTTGAATCTATTTGTTATTGGAACAGGAAATGTCGGTAAAAAACTTTTAGCACAAATCGAGCAGCAGCAAGCGTACCTATTAAAAAATCTCAATTTACAATTGAGGGTAATGGGCATTTCAAATAGTCGCAAAATGTATTTTGCACCAGAGGGCAATGAGATTGATTTATCTAAATGGACAGATTTGCTTGTAGATGCACCTACTATGCATACTGAATCTTTTATTGAAAATATTATTTCCAAAAACTTGAGGAATACTGTGGTAACCGATATTACAGCCAATGAGGATATTGCAAAAAACTACCACAAACTGCTTAAAAAAAGTATTTCTGTTGTGGCTTGTAATAAGATTGCCGCATCTGCTGCTTACGCCGATTACAGTCAACTAAAGCTAATGTCAAGGGAATACAATGCACAATATTTATTTGAAACAAATGTGGGTGCAGGGCTTCCTATTCTTAGTACACTCAATGATTTATTACAAAGTGGAGATAAAATCACAAAAATTGAAGCCGTTCTGAGTGGCACATTAAATTATGTTTTTAATACCTATAATGCCACTGAATCATTTGCATCAGTGGTGAGAAGAGCCCAGGCGGAGGGATATACAGAGCCTGATCCTCGTTTGGATTTAGGTGGCTTGGATGTGCTGCGAAAAATACTTATTTTGGCAAGAGAGTCTGGGGCTGTATTAGAAATAGATTCCGAAGCTGTAAAAGGATTTATGCCGCATGAATGTATGCAGGGATCAGTAGAAAATTTCTACGAAGAAATGGAAAAAAATGAAGCTCATTTTAGAGCTTTGTACATGGATGCAACCCAGCGTAGCTGTAAACTAAAATTTGTGGCCACTTATGAAAATAATAATGATAGCCACAAGATATCAGCTGGATTGAAACAAGTTAAGCCGGAAAGTGATTTCTTTCATTTATATGGAAAAGATAATATTGTATTGTTTTATACCATGCGCTATCCAGAGCAGCCACTATCTATAAAAGGTGCTGGTGCTGGTGCAGATGTAACTGCCAGTGGCATTTTTGCGGACATCATTCGGTGCATACCCATCAAATAGAATTATCATCAACCCAACAATATGTATTAGAAATAATATAATGAATAGATCAATCAGTGTATATGCTCCGGCCACAGTAGCAAATATGGTATGTGGTTTTGATGTGCTTGGCTTTGCATTAGAAAAGCCTGCAGATGAGTTTAAAGTTTCTTTATCCGATGAGGCGGGTGTACAAATTATAAACTTGGATGATTTCAATTTACCAATTATACCATCAGAAAATGTAAGCGGTGCCGCACTACTTGCAATGCTCGAAGCTGCGCCAGATGTAAAAGGATTTACGGTATATAGTAATAAAACCATAAAACCCGGAAGTGGTATAGGTAGTAGTGCTGCCAGCGCCGCCGGTGTTGTAGTGGCAGCAAATGCTTTGTTGGATTTTCGGTTTGATAAGCATGACCTAATACGTTTTGCCATGCATGGAGAAAAAGTGGCCAGTGGGGTAAAACATGCTGACAATATTGCTCCTTGTATATATGGAGGAGTTACACTTATTCGATCTATTTTTCCATTAGATATTATTGCCATACAACCACCTCCATTATTGGTAACAGTTGTACATCCACAAATTGAAGTTCGTACATCTGATGCCAGACAGATTTTAAAGCAAGAAATTTTATTAAAAGACGCCATTCGGCAATGGGGAAATGTAGGGGGCTTAGTGGCAGGACTTTTACTACATGACTATGAATTGATAGGCAGAAGTTTAGAAGATGTAATTATAGAACCAATAAGAAGTATTTTGATTCCGAAGTTTGATATCATTAAGAAGAAATGTAAAGAATCGGGTGCATTAGGTGGTGGAATAAGTGGTAGTGGTCCATCCATCTTTATGTTGAGTAATGAGGATGCTATTGCAAAATCCTGCGCAACAGTAATGCAGGATACTTATAACGCTTTAGGCATTGAACATCATATTTATCAATCATCAATTAATATGCAAGGTGTACAAATAAAATCATAAGTCTTAATCATTTTCATATCTACTATGCTGTACAAAAATGGAAAACATTCTACATGTATATTCATAATAAAGTGATATGAAAAGTAATAATGGTGCCATTGAAAGTTATGTAAAAAAACTTTATAGAAGTACTGATTTAATCACCCCAAAATAAATACTATTATCATTAGCAAA
>CALAGJ010000108.1 GCA_937892395.1 uncultured Parafilimonas sp. | reverse complement strand
TTTCCGCTTTGCTGTTTAACTCAATAGCAATTCACATAAAATATTTTTTTTCTCCCTTTTTCAATTCCAATAAATCACAGTTCTTTGCGCAATGTATAAGCTGTTGCGAACTTTACTGTTTCTCTTTCCTACAGAAAGTGTTCATTATTTCTCCATGAACATGCTTCGCTTTGCATGCGAAATCGGGTTCATCAAAAGCATCATCAAAAAAAGTTTTTCATTCAATCATTATTCATTAGAAAAAGATCTGTTTGGTTTGCATTTTAAAAACCCGGTGGGCCTTGGTGCAGGTTTCGATAAAAATGCACTTTATTTAAACGAGCTTGAAACACTTGGTTTTGGATTTGTAGAAATAGGAACCGTAACACCCTTACCACAAAGCGGAAATGAAAAACCAAGGCTCTTTCGTTTACCAAAAGATCAAGCCCTGATCAACCGCATGGGCTTTAATAATGATGGTGTTGAAGTGGTTGCACAACGTTTATCAGACTGGAAACTGGGAACTGAAAACAGTAAACTGATCATCGGAGGAAATATTGGCAAAAACAAAACAACACCCAACGAAAACGCATGGAAAGATTATGAAATTTGTTTCAAGGAGTTACATCATACTGTAGATTATTTTGTGGTAAATGTAAGCAGCCCCAATACCCCGGGTTTGCGTGCCTTGCAGGAAAAAGAAGTACTTGCTAAAATTCTCCAACACCTACAACATATCAATGCAGGCATGGATGAGCCAAAACCAATTTTGCTGAAAATAGCACCTGACTTAAATACAGCTCAATTGGATGATATTGTTTTATTGGCTACTGATCTAAACTTGGATGGAATTATTGCAACAAATACTACCATCAGCCGGGAAGGTTTACAAACACCTTCTGATAAGGTAAAAACAATAGGTGCGGGTGGTTTGAGCGGTAAGCCACTACAAGCCACATCTACACATATATTGCAGTATCTGCACAAACAGTTGGGCAATAGGGTTCCTATAGTGGCCAATGGAGGCATTTTTACAGCTGCAGATGCCAAAGAAAAAATTGAATCAGGCGCCAGCTTAGTGCAGGTATGGACGGGTTTTATTTATGAGGGGCCAGGAATAGCAGGGAATATTTGCAGGGGGTTAATGGGGTGAAAGCAAAATGACGTATATTCTATTTGATATTTATCAAATGTCTTGGAGTATTTGTAGAGAATTATTATTCTTTTCACAAATTGCGAAAACAAGATTGTATAGACAAGCTTATGGGCTAACTCAAAGTCATTGACAATAAAATTTTCAATGATTTTTTATACTTTAATTGCAACAATTCTTGATTGGCAAATCAACCTACAATATATGATTTGCATTATTCATCTGGTTGCCTGAGAATTTGTATGTATCGCATCAATCCATAACCTGCTAATAATAAAACAAAAGGAATGATGGGCATATTAAACCTGTTACTCCAATCATCACATGTCATTATAACACTAAAAGTAAAAACCCAAAAAAGTGAAATGATAAAAAGTATAAAGCTCTTATTCTTTTTCCATATCTGATAGATGCCTATCAATGCAAAAAAATACGCTGAGTAATAAAAGCATACAATCCATGAGTTTTGCAATGGAGAGAAATAGCTCCTTGTTATGCCCCAATATGATAAAAATTTTTGAACAGACAAAAAAATAAATTGCTTTGGGTAATTATAAATATATGTGATTAAAAAACTTAAAGCATTATCAGATTTTATATTGACTGTCTGCAACGACTCTGTTTTGATATAACAAAGAACACTGTTTTCAGCAATCGGTTTAATGAAATCAAATCCTGAATCTTTGCTTAAAAAAAACCATACTGCTATAACTATTGATACACATAGTGCTGCAATAGACATCATGAATTTTATATACTTTTTTTCAAGATACATTTTGCTGAAAAATGTAACACTTAGTGGTAGGAGTAACAACATTCCATGAGGTCTGGTAAATAAGATTAGCACAAATAAAATTAATAACAAAAGTCTATTGATTCTTTGATTTGGTATAGGTGCAAAAAATAATGAACAAAAAATAATGATATAGTTACAAAATAGAGATTCTGTATATAAGTAAACTGTCCATATTTGCCAATTAAAGGCTGCTAACAAAATAAAACCCGCAATAAAGCTGGCATGCTCACTTCCTGTTATATGTGCTGCAAGTCTTACAAAAGAGAAAAGACCAATCAGATTTAATATCAATTGTAATGTATATAAAAAAACAGAAGTTGTGTAGTTGTCTTCAAAAATGCTATGCAGGAAAATATATCCGGAATAAAAAATATATCTTATTTCTGAAAAGTGATGATGTATTTTAAAATAGTCTGCTTCATAAAAATATTTGGTTGCCTCTTTAGTGGTAATGATTCCGTATTCATGAAATAATTGATAATGCAAAAGACTCCATAAAAACACTAAAATAAACCAATATCCTTTTTTATTTATAAAGCTTCCGTATATTGATGTAATGTTCATATATAACTATGAATTAAACAATATGTTAGTGAATATTTTTTGTAGTTTATTTCTTGTCAATCACTATTTTCTGGTAATTTGTTTTGTTCCAAAACCATATATCAAATTGAGTAAGATTTAATCTAAAAATTGATGTATCCTTAATAATGATTTCTGTTTTCTGTTGACCCAAAGTTAACGTTGCATAGTTGTTAAAAAGCACACTGTCATTTATCTTTTGATAACTAAAAGGCATTTCAGTATCTCTATAGTCCCATTCCATGAAATATGATAGTGCATTAATTCGGCTACTGTCCACCCCATGTTGTTGTAAACATGATTTAAAACCATGCCTATACACATAAGCCCCCAGATAAGTATCAGGCAGATTCAAAATTGCAACATTCTTCGTTGTGCCATGTATCATTTTTTTACAGGCTGCCATCGTTTCATCAATAATCTCACTGGCCTCATTCCAGCGGGTATGCTGTACATAGAGATTATAGCAAAAATAAACAGCCACAATCGCTATCACACCCTTTTGTAATAGTTGGTACCTCTTTAAATGGCTGATAAAAAATATCAGCAGGAGTATTACAAAAATGGAAGGTAAAAAAAGTAACCGGTCGCCCTCAGAAGTCTTTACACTTATACTAAAAATAGCAGCTACAATTAGGGTAATGAGCAGACATATTGTTAGGCAAATGACTATTAATTTCTGATACCTCGTAGACTGTTTTAAAATCTTATATAACAGGAAGATAATCAATAAAAAAAAACAGGCTGTTGCAAGTGCAAAATGGTCTGTATTTAATAGCGGTAGTACAACAGTGCGGCTAATAGCTTTTGCATAATTTGAAAAATAGTCAATAGACTGCTGCGCAAAGCCATCTTTTTGATAACTACCAAATATACTCCCTGTAGTAAAAATCCTCAAAGCAAAATGTACAAATAGGGTAGAAGCATAACATGCACTTATCAAAAAAGCATTCCTGCTTGCATTTGTTTTTATGTACACCAAAAAGAACACCAATGCCGGCACCACAAATACGGTTTCATAAGTGGCTAATGCCAAGAAATATAAAATTTGGCTTAGCAATATTTTTTTATAGTTAGTATGATTATTTAGTGCAAAAAATATTGACCATAAGGCAAGCAGTGCAGCCTGCATAGAGCCCCTACCCACGCACCATGCCATCGATTCAAAATGAAAAGGGTATAACAAAAACAATATGCCACCCACTTGATGTATCCATTCAGGAATTTCATCTTTTGAAAAAATTGATTTGCTAAAACAATAAAAAAGAAAAGCACCTCCGGCAAGCATCAAAATGGCTGTAGCGTATTGTGCACCTGCATCTTGGCCCGCTAACTTATGAACGAAAACTATACCTGCATCAGATAATGGCCTGAAAAATCCCGGTGACCAAAATTGCTTTTGAACAGTAAGCCTTTGTATTGTATCAAAATCATCAGAAAAATAATTATTATCAAGTATTGGAAAATATGCAAGCAGTGCAGCAATAAGATATGCTATGAAAATGAATATTTTTTTATAGACTACAGGTTTTTGTATCCTCATCCGCACAAATGTAAATATCCAAAGGGGCTTTCTCATCGAATACAATAATTTTTAAAATCTAAGTTTTATTTTTACCACATTATGGAAACTTACGGTCGCATTTTACTCATCGCCATGCCCATATTTCTTGGGCTTGTATTATTTGAAAAATGGATTGGCTGGCGGAAACAAAAAGATACGGTACGCAGCATTGATATGTTCAGCAGCTTGAGCAGCGGTGTTACAAATGTTACCAAAGATGTATTAGGTTTAGGTATTACCATTCTAAGTTATGAATGGATGGTAAAACATTGGGCCTTATATACCATTGAATCCACTTGGCTCACTTATGTAGTTGCTTTTATAGCACTAGATTTACAAGGTTATATAGTGCATAGAATAGATCATCGGGTCAATTTTTTCTGGAATAGCCATATCATTCATCACAGCAGTGAAGAGTTTAATTTAGCCTGCGCACTCAGGCAGAGCATATCTTCTTTTTTTATGCTCTTTACCATATTCCTCATACCTGCTGCATTGGTGGGCGTGCCAGCAGAAGTAATAGCAATTGTAGCACCCCTTCATTTGTTTGCACAGTTTTGGTATCATACGCAGCATATTAATAAGATGGGGTTTTTAGAACATATTATTGTAACGCCCAGCCATCACCGGGTGCATCATGCCATCAACCCCCAATACATTGATAAAAACTATGCACAGATATTTATTTTTTGGGATAAATGGTTTGGAAGTTTTCAGGAGGAATTGGCCGATACGCCTCCAGTATATGGCATTACCCGTCCGGTAAGCACTTGGAATCCCATTAAAATAAATTTCCAGCATTTATGGCTGCTTACGCAGGATGCTTGGCGTACAAAGAGTATCAAAGATAAATTGCGTATCTGGTTTATGCCCACTGGGTGGCGTCCTTTGGATGTAGCAGAAAAATATCCGGTTTTCAAAATTGATGATGTATATAATTTTCAGAAATATAATAAAGGTAACACACCTGCATTGGTTACTTGGAATTGGATACAAACAATTTTGCTGCTCTTATTTGTTAGTTATCTTTTTGGCAATATAGCATCCATTGGTAGCCCGGGCATGTTTATCTATGGAGCATTTATTTTTCTCTATGTGTATGCTAATGGAGAGCTGATGGATGAAAACAAAAATGCCTGGAAATGGGAATTGATAAAAGCGATGCTCTGCATAGGTGTTTTAATGTATTATAAGGATTGGTTTGGTATTTCAAAATACGTATCCTTTTTTCCATATTTAATAGGTGCATGGAGTTGTATTAGTGTATATATCGTTTTCAGAATTTCGCATAAAAATTTTGGGCATTCATCTGGAAATGACACGGCATTTTTGCCCACAGCTTGATTTCTTATTTGATAAGAATTTTTCCTCTCGGCACACTATATTAACCATTCATGTAATAAACAAAAATTTTCATTCTCACCTGTAAAAAAACTTTTGCATATTTGCTCCGAATGTTTTCGTATTTTTACTTATCATTAAAATAATTCAATGCAACAACGCTACCCAAAGTATATTCTCTTTTTCTTTTTTCTTTTTTATTTCATTCATTCCAATGCCCAAAATTCATCTTTAACCGGAATCGTAAAAGACACGGCAGAAAAACAAAACATGAGCCTTACTACAGTTTCCCTACTGTATGCCAAAGACTCAGTACTATACAAGTTTACCCGTACCGGGAATGATGGAAGTTTTAATTTTAAAAATATAGCAGCCGGAAATTATGTGTTACTTGTTGCCCGCAATGCCTATGCTGATTATGTGGATCAAGTTAGCTTAACCTCAGATGAGAACAAAGCATTAGGAAACATCTACCTTACTTCTAAAGCACATTTATTAGAAGATGTAGTTGTGAGACAGAAAATAGCAGCCATGCGAATGAAGGGAGACACTCTTGAATATAGAGCAGATAGCTTTCAGGTACGTGAAGGAGCAAGTGTAGAAGATTTACTAAAAGTATTGCCCGGCATACAGGTAGATAAAAATGGGAATATAACAGCCCAAGGGGAGAAGGTGCAAAAAGTTTTGGTGGATGGTGAAGAATTTTTTGGCAATGACCCCACTGTAGCTACTCAAAATTTACAAGCAGATGCTGTAGAAAAAGTGCAGGTATTTGATAAAAAAAGTGACCAAGCTGAGTTTACTGGCATTGATGATGGGGAAAGAAATAAAACCATCAACCTTACATTAAAAGATGATAAAAAGAAAGGATATTTTGGCAAGTTTGAAGCAGGTATTGGTACCAACAATACTTGGAATAACAGCGCAATGATCAATGACTTTAAATCCAAGAGAAAGTTATCGGCCTATGGCATAATGAGTAGTACAGGAAAGACGGGTCTTAACTGGGAAGAAAATAGCCAGTATGGTGGATCAAATGCACCTGAAATGGATGAAGATTTTGGCGGTTTCTTTTTCTTTAATAGAGAGGAAGATGAGTTGAGTAATGATCGATATTATGGTCAAGGCATTCCTAAAAGCTGGGGCGGCGGTTTAAATTATTCTAATAAATTTAATGCAGACAAGCAAAGCCTCAATGGTAGTTATCGTTTCAACAAAATCAGCAGTACCGGCAGTGGAAATACATTGGTGCAATCTGTACTACCGGATAGTGCTTTTTTTACAAAGGATAATGGTTATACCTTCAATAGCAGGCAACGACATTCCTTAAATGGTACCTATGATTGGAATGTTGACAGCAGCCTAAATATTAAAATAAAAGCCAATGGATATATTGGCCAGGGCAATACATTTAGTACATTCAACAGTAGCTCTTTTGATGACAATAATATTCCTGTAAACAATGGCTTAAGAAACACAAGTACAGAAGCAGATAATAATAATCTTTCAGCAAATATTATTGTTAGAAAAAAGTTTGGAAAACCCGGTCGTACCTTATCCCTTAGTCTTACAGAAACAATGAATAACAATACATCTACCGGCTTCTTGTATGCAGCAAATTCTTTTTTTGCAAAAGGGCAGCTTTTTGGTACAGATACTACAGATCAAAAGAAAACTAACGATACCAGAGTAGCGGCATTCAATTCTAAAATTACTTATACCGAGCCCATCACCACTAAGCTTTTTGCTGAATTAAATTATGGATTCAAAAATTATAGAAGTGATGCAGAGCGTCTTTCATTTGATAAAGACAATGCAGGAAAATTTGAAGCATTTAATGATACTTTCAGCAGCCATTATAAGTTTAATGCAGATGCTCATGCTACAGGTTTGGCTTTTAGATATAATGGTAAAAAAATTACTGCATCTTTAGGCTCAGACGTATCTTTTATCAATTTTGATCAGAATGATAAATTGAATGATACTGTACTCAACAGAAAATATACCAACTTATTTCCAAGAGCACAGTTTACTTACAAATTCAACCAAACCTCAAGATTTGATATTAGATATAACGGTACTACAAATCAACCAACTATTCAACAAATACAACCTCTGGCAGATAATACAAACCCACTCAGCATTACAATAGGAAATCCTCTCCTTAAGCAAGAGTTCAAACATAATATCAACTTCAATTATAACAGTTTTAAAGTACTGAGCAATAGAGGTATTTGGGCTTATGGAAATTTTTCTGCAACGGAAGATGCAATTGTTTCTAATCAAACCATTGATACTACCGGTAGAATGGTCTATCAATTCATCAATACGAATGGAAATTTTTCAGGATATTCAGGTATAGGATTCTTCAAAAAATTGACCAAGATCAATGCAAATATGAACCTCGGTATAAACCTGAATCTTAATAGATACAACACATTCGTTAATAGTTTTAAAAATACGACAGACAACTATTCCATCGGACTCAACGGAGGCATTAGCAAAGAGAAAGAAAAGAAATACAATTTCAATTATTATGGAGGAGTAGATTATAATTACTCGGTTTCCTCCATTAATAAAGAACTTGCTACAAATTATATTACCCAGTATCATAACCTTAGCCTTACAGTTTATCTACCTTGGAAAATGGAAGTAAACAGCAGTTTGGATGCCAACCTCAGACAGCGTACAAATCTCTTTGATCAAAATAATAATGTGTATTTGTTCAATGCTTATATCGGAAGAAAACTACTTAAGAATGATAAAGCATTACTAAAAATATCCGGTTATGATTTGCTCAATCAAAACCAAGGTTATGAAAGATTTATTAATACAAGCGTCATTCAAGAAAAAAACTATCAGGTATTGACCCGTTATTTTATGTTGAGTTTTGTTTGGAACTTTTCAAAGTCAGCTGCAGAAGTGGCAGGCGCAGGTGGAAATGTTATCATAACTAAATAAGTATTAAGAAAACAATTACCCTTCAAATTTTAAAAATATTATATGAGTTTCAAAATTCGTAGTACACATAAAATCATTTGCCTAACCATTTGTACGCTGCTGTTTTTCTTCAATGCCAATAGCCAACAAGCTTTCATCGCAACAGGAAAAATAGAGTATGAAAAGAAAGTAAATGTATATAAAAGCTTAGAAGATCAAATGAATGGAGAAGATGCACAAAATACAGCTTGGATAGACCAGATGAAAAAAATGTCGCCTGAGTATGCCATTTCTTATTTCAACTTATCCTTCACAGATTCTCAAACATTATATCGCCCAGGTAAAGAATATACTGGTCAGAAAGTTAACGACTGGATGAAAGGACCAGCCACAGAAAATGTGGTATTTACAGATATAAGCAAAGGAAAAACATTATCCCAAAAGCAGGTATTTGAAAATAATTTCATTATTGATGACAGTATTAGAAAGGCTCCATGGAAAATAACAAATGATACAAGGGTAATAGCTGGTATAGAATGTAGAAAAGCCACCACTATCATCATGGATAGTATATTTGTTTTTGCATTTTATTCAGATCAAATTCTTTGCAGTGGTGGTCCAGAATCATTTAATAATTTACCGGGTATGATACTTGGCATAGCCATACCCCGATTGCACACTACCTGGTTTGCTACAAAAATTGAAACTACAGCACCTACTACAGCAGACATGGCAGCTCCTTCAAAAGGAAAGAAAACTACCTCGAAGCAATTATTAGATCAGCTACAATCCAGTATGAAAGATTGGGGAAAATGGGCTCAGCGTGCCCAATGGGCAATCTTTTTATAATCTTAATAAAATACTAATGATTAAGAGTGTTAAGTAATATTTTTTTTGACCTTAGCACAATTTGAAAAAAGTTATTCAAGAAATTTTTTGATTTCATAAATAAAAATTGACAATCTATCACATTTTTTGGTAGCTTGAAGCATGTATTTAAGTAATTAATTGGTCAAAAAAAGGTTGCAATTAATTTTGGAAAATAAAAAGCATTATTTTGCGAACTTTACAAAAAAACAAAGTTTAAAAACTAAAAAATGATGTACAGAATTTTTACACTCCTTGCTCTTTTCTGTATGCTAGCCGGTGTGCCTGTTTATGCACAAACAAATAAATCGGTTGACATCAAGAAAGCGGCATCCCTTGTGCAGCAAAATGCCGCAGCACTTGGCCTAAAAGAAGGTTCCATAGAAAACCTCCGTGTTAGCTATGCCTATTATGATTATCTGGCAAATGCTACAATGATTTATGTAATCCAAACCTTTAATGGTGTGGATGTTTCTAATGCTGAAGGTGTTTTGGCATTTAGAGATGATAAACTTTTTATGGCCAATCCTTCCAGGGTATTGGGTTTGGAAAATACCATGAAAACTAAATCTGTAAAACCCACAATATCTGCTCTAACTGCCGTTTACAATGCAGCCAAAGATTTAGGTGTTACATTCACTACTCCAATGGTGGCAGCACTAAAGCAATCTGCTGATAATATGGAGTTTGAATTTGCCGATGGTGGTGTTGCTTTAAATAATATAAAGGCACGTTTGGTATGGGTTGTGGACGATGTTAATCAAGATGCAAAACTGAGTTGGTATGTAAGATTCCCAGTGAAAGAGGGGTCTGCAGATTGGGTTATGCATGTAGATGCTTCTAATGGATCTGTGATTAGCAAAATAAATAATACACGCTACGAAACTTTGGAAGATGTAAAGAAAGCACCAAGAACCATTGTATATGAAGCCCCAGAATTGACTGCCAGTGCAGATATTCCGGCTGCTCCTGCTGCTATAAGTAAAGGAACATACAAATTGGTGACATTGTCCAGTCCGTTTAAGGGAGCTGTTACAACAATTGTAGATCCTTGGAATCAAAATGTAAATGCCAATGCCTCTACCTTAAAATGGAATAATGATGGTAGTGTTGATTACAACATTACAAGAGGAAATAATGTATTTGTCTATGATGATTTAGATTCAAATGATGTTGCAGGACCAAACTCATCGCCTGTATCTACAAAATCATTACCGGAAGTGGAGTTTGTTCCAAACCCTGATTTTGATGGAGATCCCATAGAAGATTTTCAAACTAGAAATTTTGGGTTAACCAATCTATTCTATTGGGGAAATTATATGCATGATCTTGTATATGCTTATGGTATGGATGAAGTGAATAGAAATTTTCAGGCTTCAAATCAAGGACGTGGTGGTGCACAAAATGACTATGTGGTGATTGAAGGCTTTGATGGGAAAAGCAGTGGTGACGATGCCACCGCTTTTAATGCTAATTTCTCCACACCTGCAGATGGTGGAAAAGGAAGAATGCAGGTAGGACTATTCGGAACTCCCATTTTTGGTACTTTAGAATGGGTCGCTTCACCTGCTCTTGCTGCTGAAAATGATGGCTTTATGCGTACAGCAGAAAATGCATTTGATGCAGATAATAAATTATCTCAAGTGGGTTCAAAATCAGGTGATGTGGTTTATTATACTGATGAAGACAATACTGGACATTGGGCATGTAGGCCGGGTAACAATGGAAGCAATCTTGTTGGAAAAATTGCTTTTATAAATAGAGGTGGAAAGGGTTTAGAAAGATGCCCATTTGTTACAAAAGTAATTAATGCCCAAAACGCTGGTGCAATTGGAGTTATTGTAGCAAATGATTACGTTGGTTCCGATACTTTGGCAACCATGATAGGTACTGGCCCAGAGCAGTCTACAATAACAATACCCGCTTTTTTCATAACATGGGTAGATGGGGAAAAGGTTAGGGCCGAGTTAGATGCCAATACACCTTGCTTTGCTAACCTGAATTACATACCAAAAAGAGATGGCAACTTAGATAATAGCATACATACTCATGAATATGGTCATGGCATTTCAAACCGCCAAATGGGTACCAATGCAACTTGCCTTCTTGGTGGTGAGCAGCCTGGAGAGGGTTGGAGTGATTATTATGCCTTAATGTCCACTACAAACTGGGCCACAGCTACAGCCACAGATGGAGCAAAAGCAAGAAGTATTGGTGCTTATGCTTTTGGCTTCCCTTCTGAAGAATATTCTACAATCAGAAGTTATTTTTATTCTACTGATTTAAGTATCGACCCATGGACTTATGATAGTTTACAAACACCATCAATTGCTGAAAATGATTTTTTTGACAATATTGATAATGGCATCTTGGGTGGTTGCGATTATCCAAAGTCTACGAAATTACAAACTAGAATTGCAATGAATTATCTTGTAGGAGAAATATGGGCATCAACCTTATGGGATATGACTTGGGACTTAATTCAAGTGAAAGGCATTGCACCATCACTCTTTGATAATACAGATAAAGAAGCAGCCGGTAATATTATTTCTATGAATTTGGTGATGAAAGGTATGAATTTAACAAAATGTTATGGTCAGCTTAATCAGAATCCTGGTTTAATAGATTGTAGAAATGGTTTATTGAAGGCAGATACATTGCTGTACGGAGGTAGATACAGTGCTATCATTTGGAATGCATTTGCCAGAAGAGGTATGGGCTATAGTGCAAATCAAGGTGCTTCCAATTGTAAAATAAAAGACCTGGTTGCAGCTTACGATTTACCACCACTTCCTGTAGTTTGGGGTAAGTTTACAGCTGTAAAACAAGGTAAAACAGCCTTACTGAAATGGAGTACAAAACAAGAAATCAATACAGATAAATTTATTGTTGAAAGATCTACTGATGGTGGTCGTACTTATGCCGCTATAGGTACTGTAAAAGCAAAAGGAAATAGTGGTATTGAAAGTTTCTATCAAACAGATGACCTCAATCCTGCAATTGCAAAAAACAGCTACCGCATAAAGCAAGTTGATTTAGATGGTAAATCTACTTATAGTACTGTTGAATCATTAGACTTTGCAAGTTTGAAACCAGTAATCAAGTTATTGCCAAACCCTGTAGTAGGCAATACACTTACTATACAAATTGATGGTAATACAGAAAACCTTTCTGTACAGTTAATTAGTACAGCTGGTCAGCAGTTAGGTTCTTACATCATGACTGGAGCTACATTGCCAGTAGATGTATCCCGCTTAAGTTCTGGTGTATATAACCTTGTAATAAAAGGTGAAGGATTTACAGCTAACTATAAAGTGGTTGTAAACAAATAATAAATTCAAAGTATAATTTAAAGAGGCTGCTCCACAGAGCAGCCTCTTTTTTATTTGTTTACAAAGTATTATTCCCTTCTCTTACTATCTATAACTATGGTTACAGGTCCATCATTCAAAAGATTCACCTGCATATCTGCTCCAAAAACACCAGTTTCTATTTTCTTTCCTAACTGTTTTTCTAAAACATGAATCAGCTTTTCATAAATGGGTATGGCAATTAAGGGTTTGGCAGCCTGAATAAAGGAAGGTCTGTTTCCTTTTTTAGTAAGTGCATAGAGGGTAAACTGACTGATGAGCAAAATATCTCCGCCAATATCTTTTATGGATAGATTCATCAAACCTGCATCATCATTGAATATACGCATGTTTACAATTTTGTTACTCATCCAGTCTATATCAATATCTGTATCTGCATCTTCAATACCTATAAAGATCAACAAGCCATGCCTTATGGCACCATTTCTTGTAGTAGCAATATAAACGGATGCTTCCTTTACCCTTTGAATAACTGCACGCATGGTTCACTATTTTTGACGCATGAAGATAGATATATCCGATGAAATTATTTTCCAAACCGCAAGGAGTGGAGGCAAGGGCGGTCAGAACGTAAACAAAGTAGAAACAATGGTGGAAGGTAGGTGGTTTTGGCTGCATTCAAAATCATTGAGCGAAGCGCAAAAAGAAAAAATTAATACTGCTCTTACTACTTATATTACTATGGACCAATGTGTTTTAATGAAATGCAGCACGGAGAGAAGTCAACTGGGTAATAAGCAAAAGTTGATACAAAAAATGAATGATAAAGTATCAAAAGCATTAGTACCCAAAAAAATGCGTATTGCCACAAAAACTCCTAAATCTGTATTGCAAAAAAGAAAAAGTGATAAGTTGTTAATTGGTCAAAAAAAGCAAAACAGAAAAAAATGGAAACCCGGTCAGGAATAAATTTTAAGTATTAACTCACTAACCCTACTTCATGGATTTGGGCCGTTGTTATATTTCATGATAGCTGCTTTCAAAAAGATTTTACATTTGGCCATATTTAAATTCGTATGCAGGTATCAGATCAGATGATTGATAATCTTTCAAAACTTTCAAGATTGCATTTTACAGGGGAGGAGCGTGAAGCAATGAAAGCAGATCTTGAAAACATGATTGCTTTTGCCGATAAACTTAATGAGTTGGACACTACAAATGTGGAGCCCCTTATTCATCTGACTGCTGCCATCAACATTGCAAGGAAAGATATAGTAGGTACTGAACTCACACAGGAGGAAGCTCTCCGCAATGTACCTCTTAACAATCAAAGTTTTGTAAAACTGCCAAAAGTAATACATAAACCGGAATAATAATGAGCGCAATCATTCAATTACAGAACATCAGAAAAACCTATTTTATGGGCACCCATAGTTTAGAAGTTTTAAAAGGTATTTCATTGGATATACACAAAAATGAATATGTGGCTTTGATGGGCCCCAGTGGTAGCGGTAAGAGTACGCTTATGAATATACTCGGCTGCTTAGATACTGCCAATAGTGGAAAATATATTTTAAATAATCAGGATGTAAGCCAAATGGCAGACGATGATTTGGCCGAAGTAAGGAATAAAGAAATTGGATTTGTATTTCAACAGTTTAATTTACTACCCAGACTGAGTGCTGCTGAAAATGTAGCCCTGCCGCTGATATATGCAGGCACATCAAAAAAAGAGAGGATGGAAAGGGCACATGAAGCTTTAAGCAAAGTGGGCCTTGCAGACAGAAGTCACCACAAACCAAATGAAATGAGTGGTGGACAAATACAAAGGGTGGCCATTGCCCGGGCTATTGTCAATAACCCTTCACTACTACTGGCAGACGAACCTACAGGAAATTTAGATAGTAAAACATCTGTAGAAGTAATGGAAATATTTGGCAAAATACAAGAAGCAGGCAATACCGTTGTATTAGTAACACATGAAGAAGATATAGCTGCATTTGCCAAACGAGTGATTCGCCTGAGGGATGGATTAGTAGAAACTGATGGACTCAAAAAAATGGTGGCAGTTTCAGTTTGATTTTTACAAAAGAACCAGAACGCTTTTTTTTTGTTTACCTGCATACAGCAGATGTATAATATGTTTGCTCATGTTATAGGTTACAAATTTTACACAACACTACATGTCTTTAAAAATTTATACTAAGACCGGAGATAAGGGCAAAACAGGATTAATAGGTGGAACAAAAGTTCCAAAAAGCCATTTAAGAATAGAAAGCTATGGAACCATTGATGAGCTCAACTCATTTATTGGCCTTTTGAACGATGTAGTTAATGATAGCACTGCAAATACATTACTAAAAGAAATTCAAGATCGATTATTTACAATAGGTTCTTCTTTAGCCTGTGATCCTGAAAAGGAACCCAGAATGAAAATGCCCGATTTAAAAGAATCTGATGTGGTATTGTTAGAAGAAGCTATAGATGCAATGAATGAATCTTTAGAACCAATGAAATTTTTCATTTTGCCCGGAGGGCATACCACCATTAGTTATGCACATATATGCCGCACTGTGTGCAGGCGTGCAGAGCGCTGCTGTGTGCGTATGCAGCAAGAAGATTTGTATATAGATGATCTGGTTTTAAAATACATCAATAGGTTGAGCGATTATTTATTTGTTTTGGCAAGATATATTGGCATGCAACTCAATGTGCCTGAAATACCCTGGAAGCCACGGGTGCAATAAAGTATGGTTATATCCAGCAGTATTTATTACACATTTATTTATACTTCCTCAAAAATCTTTGCTGTTTGTAAACAAAGTGTTTTAAAGGATTAGCCATTAATTTTACATTGGTATGCAAACAACAATCAAGATATCTGTCGTAATCATTACCTACAATGAGCAGAAAAATATTGAGCGATGTTTAAAATCTGTGCAGGGTGTTGCGGATGAAATTATTGTATTAGATTCTTTTAGTACTGATGATACTGAGCTTATTTGTAAACAGTACCCTGTACGATTTCACCAGCATATTTTTGATGGGCATATTGAACAGAAAAATAGGGCAGTAGCTTTAAGCAATTTTGACTATGTTTTATCATTAGATGCAGATGAGGCTTTGAGTGATGAGCTCAGAGCATCTATAATCTATATCAAGGAAAAATTTATTTGTGCTGGTTATGAAGTGAATCGGTTAACAAACTATTGTGGTATCTGGATAAAACATAGTGGTTGGTACCCTGACAAAAAGCTGCGCTTATTTGATAAGAGAAAAGGTGCCTGGGGAGGTACTAATCCACATGATAAGTATATACTCACAAACAAAAATGCTATGGTTGGTTTTTTAAAGGGGGATATTTTGCATTATAGCTATTATTCAAAAAAAGAACATATAGATCAAACGAAATATTTCAGCAGCATAGCCGCACAGGCATATTTTAATAAGGGTAAAAAATCATACTGGTATCAACTTATTGTTAATCCGGCTACCAAGTTTATCTCTCATTACTTCATAAGAAAAGGATTTCTGGATGGTGTATCGGGTTTTACCATCGCTAAGTTGGCAGCATGGGGCACATATTTGAAGTATAAAGAACTCAATCAACTTTGGAAAAATAACTCTGGTAATTAAGAGCTTTTAGTACCTCATGTAGAATTAATTTTTAAGCAATATCAAACAGTTTTTTGCTTCATGTTCTATAAAACCCTGTTTTAAAATTATATGGTCAAATTTATCAAATGACCTCTTGGCATTTTGTTCATAACCCAAGGGTTTTATGCTTAAATGGTCAGTTATTTTTTTTCGATTCCAGCTCATTTATAAACTGCGAAGGTGTTTTTCCGAATTCATTTTTAAAAGCTCTTGTAAAATATGATTGAGTTTGTATGCCCACACTGTACATGACTTCTGTAATGCTACTATCTTTTTGTGCCAGTAACTGTGCTGCTTTACGCAGGCGTACCGTACGTAGAAAATCGCTGATAGCCTGACCTGTTATGTTCTTAATTTTATTATACAGTTTTGTGCGGCTCATGCCCATCTTTTTGCACAAGAACTCAATATCCATTTCTGGCTCTTGTAGGTTGTTTTCAATGGTTTTTATGAGCTCTTCTATAAACTCCTTTTCTTTTGAATTATTTACTAGCTCTTTTACATCTGCATTATAATCCCGTTGATATTTTTCACGTAATTTATTTTTTTGAGCTATAATGTTTTTGAGTGTAAGGCTTAATAACTCTATGCTCACCGGCTTTGAAAAATAATAATCCGCCCCGGCTCCGGTGCCTTCAAGTTGTGATGCTATACCAGTTTTTGCAGTAAGCATGATAAAAGGTATATGTGAGGTTTCGGGGTTGGCTTTTACTTGTAAGCAAAATTCGTTTCCGTTCATAATGGGCATCATAATATCGCTAATGATTATATCAGGGTATGTTTCCAATGTCATTTTAAATGCTGCATTTCCATCAGCAGCCTCTATAATTGTAAACTGATTTTCAAGTGAATCTTTCAGAAAATTTCTTAGTTCATCATTATCATCTGTAAGCAGTATGGAATAATTTTTCTTTGCAGAAATGCTGTTCGCATACACAGCCGGTTTGTTTTCCTGTTTTGTTTCGTCAACAAATGTTTTGAGACTTTCTAAAGATGTGGTTGTTTCATTTTTGCTAAGCCATTTTTCATCATCAGTATAATCTTCCCTGCTGCATGGAATACCAATAATTATTTCCGTGCCTTTGTTTCTTTCGCTGTACACATGAATGACGCCTTTGTGCAGTTGGGTGAGGTGTTTTACAAAAGCTAGCCCTATGCCCGAACCCAGATGCATATCTGAAACCCTGTAGTATCTTTCAAATAAATGACTGATGGATTCTTTAGAAACACCAATGCCATTATCTGTAACACAGAAGTATATCATTTGGTGTGCGGTGTAGTTACTGGGTATGGCCAGTTCATTCTCAAAAATCGGTTTTCTTAAAGACAAAGTATCTATAATATCCAGCGTTATTTTGCCATTGGCCGGAGTGTATTTAAATGAATTGCTGAGTAGGTTAACTATTATCTTTTCGACAACCTGCCTATCAAACCAGATTTCGCCGACAGTATGCTGATTGGCAATTTTAAATTGGATATTTTTTTGTGTGGCTGCTTCACTGAATTCTTCGGCCATTTCTTCCAAAAAAACGGGCAGGCTACCGGGCATCACTTGCAGCTTCAATACACCGGATTCAGCCTTGCGAAAATCCATCAGCTCATTAATAAGCTGTAGCAGCCTGTTTGCATTGCGCTGTATCACCTGGTAGGTATGTTTGTTTTTACCAGAGGGGTTTTCTGTCAGTAGTTTTTCAACTGGTCCGGCAATTAATGAGAGTGGTGTACGGAACTCATGCGAAATGTTTGTAAAAAACTGCAAACGCATCTGGTGTATCTCTTCCCTTTTTTCTTCTTCGAGTTTTTGAAGTTCTATTTTCTTTCTTGTTTTGTAAAAGTAATATGCCCCCGACACAGCAATGGCTGCCATCAATGCCCTGAACCACCATGTTTGCCAAAACGGAGGTCTTATGGTTATTTTTACAGAATAGCCATTCTCATTCCATACACCGTCATTATTGGATGCCTTAACTGTGAACGTATAAGTGCCTGGGTTTACATTTATATAAGAGGCTTTTCTTTCACTGCCTGCATTCACCCAGCCGGCATCCCAGTTTTCCAGCTTGTATTGAAACTGGTTGTTGTCGGATGCTGTATAATTCAATGCTGCAAAATCAAAAGAAAAAGTGCCTTGAAGATGTGACAGGCTGATGTTTTTTGCAAAGCTTATATCTTCTGAAAGTATGCCATCTTCAGCGCCTACATTCACCTTCTTATTGTCAATCATAAATGATGTAACAAAAACTGGTGGTATATAATTGTTGGGCACAATATCTTCTGGATAAAAAAGATTAAAACCATTAAGTCCACCAAAAAGCATTGCCCCATCTTTTGTTTTGAGATAGGCATTTGCTTCAAACTCAAGCCCCTGCAAACCGTCAACTGTATTATACTTTCTTGTAGATTTTGTTTCCGGATTTAGCCGTGTAATGCCATTGGAAGTGGATATCCAAAGATTCCCTATTTTATCTTCTGTAATCCCTTTTATAAACTCTTGTTCTAAACTTCCGGCATTAATAAAAGGATAAAATTTATTCTCAGATAGGCTATATAGATACAAGCCTTCTTGACCAACCCAAAGCCTCCCTTTACTGTCTGTGAACAGTACCCGCAAATCAGGTTTCTTCTCATTTTCGTTGAAAAAATGTTCAAATTCACCAGTGGAAATATTCAGTTTGTTTAGACCTGCATCGTCAGTACCAATCCATAAATTGCCTGTTTTATCTTCACAAATTGAAATAATATTATTTCCATTCAGCATTGACCGCCCACTTTTGCTATGCACTACTCTTGTGAATATATTTTTATTTTTATCAAACAAATTCAAACCACCGAAGTAAGTGGCTATCCATAAATTTTTTTTGCTGTCTTCAAAAATTTTTTGAATGAAGTCTGAACTTAATGAAGCAGTTTTATCATTTTGTTTTTGGAATCTTTTGAAATTTTTTTGTTCACTATTATACAAACATAAACCGCCACCCCAAGTACCCACCCAAAGCAGACCATCACTATCTTCTGCTATACTCAATACTTCATTGGAACTTAAACTTCTCTCATCTTTAATTTGGTTTTTAAAATGTGTGAACTTGCCCGTCTTTCTCTCAAAAAGATTTAACCCACCTCCATCGGTACCAATCCAAATGTTACCCTTGCTGTCTTCACAAAAACCCCTTACATCATTATAACTTAAACTGTTTTTATTAGGATACTGTCGATAAAGCCGAAACCTTCTATCTCGAATTAAAAGATTAACTCCGCCTCGATGTGTACCCACCCATAAGTTGCCTTGGTTGTCTTCAAATAATGCAGAAACAGTTCTTTGAGAAAGACTTGCCGGGTCAGCAGGCTCATTTTGATAGTTAAAAAATTTTTCAGCAATCGGGTCAAATAAATTAAGCCCGCCATTAACAGTACCTACCCAAACGCTGCCATTTTTACCCACACAAATACTTCTTACAAGGTTTGTTGCTAATGAAAAAGCATCAGCATCATTATGGAGGTAATGTTTCACTGAACCCATTTGCCTGTTATAGATAAATAAGCCCCGATTACTAGTACCTATTACCATGTTGCCATTTCTGTCCTCATTAATTGCACTTACAGAAACAGAGTCTGGTATATGACTTTGACTGTAACCAAGTAGTTCCAAATTTTTGACTGAACCAGTTTCAGAAATTAGTTGCTGTAAACCTTTTTCTGTGCCTATCCAAAAATTTTGATGAGCATCTTTATACAGGCAGGTTATAAAATTGCTAACAAGCAAAACAGTGTTCTGAGTATTAATATTCCTAAAGCTATTTTGTGAAGGATTGTATTGGTTTATACCACCACCTGCGGTACCTATCCAAACGAAACCATTTTCATCACCAGTAATTGAAGTTATGGAGTTATTGCTGACGGAATTTTTATCATCAGGCTTGCTTTTAAATTGCTCAAACTTTTTTTTATGAGGGTCAAACCTGTTTAGTCCATTCCGAGTTCCTACCCATATATAATGATAACTGTCTTCATAAAGACAGGTAATATATCCATCAGTCAAACTGCTTTCATTTTTTTTCTGAGGTTTAAAAACTTCCATCCTACTTCCATCAAATCGGTTTAGACCATCACGAGTACCAAACCAAATAAAACCTCTATTATCCTGAAAAATGCACTCAATGGTACTATTGGACAGCCCGTAACTTTCTCCAATTTTTTTGAACGCCAGATCGGGTTGCTGGCAAATTGAATTTTTGGGAATAATAATGATGAATAAAAAAAAGATATTCCTTGTGAGCAACTTCATTTTTTCCTTAAGGTATTCAAAAGCAATCATCTATGGTTTTTAAAATCCGAATAAAGATACCTACATAAATGTATTTATTAGCTTCATCTGCCAAGTTTTGACGATTGAGATAAAAGGAAAAACAGCATAGATAAGCCCCTGGAGGGTTAGCCTGATACTTTTACACCCTTCTGAGGTATTCTCAACTACTCACATAAAAGCACAAAAATTGTTGTATGAAAAATCTTTTAAAAATCATAATACCCATGCTGTTTTTCTTGCTATCTGGTATTCTGGTTTCTGCCCAAGAAATACTTATATCTGGTACCATATCAGATGAATTTGGTAAACCTTTAGCAGATGCTTCTATTACAATTAAAAACAAATCTGGAGGTGTTAAGGCAGATTCACTTGGTAAGTTTTACATCAATGCAACCAAAAAAGATGTGCTCTTGATTTCTTGTGTTGGTTACAAATCATCCGAGTTGATTGTAAGTAGCAGCTCTTTTGTAAAAATTTCACTTCTAAGCATTACTGCAAACCTTAATGAGGTAGTTGTTATAGGTTATGGCAGCTCCCGGAAAAAAGATTTGACTGGCGCTGTAGCCACCGTTTCATCAAAAGATTTTCAAAAAGGACAAATCTCAACTCCGGAACAGTTGATTGCCGGTAAACTTCCCGGTGTGTCCATTACATCCAACGGTGGCAGACCCGGAGCAGGCAGCACCATTCGCATAAGGGGTGGCTCATCTCTAAGGGCAAGCAATGACCCATTGATTGTAATTGACGGAATACCTGTTGACAATGGTGCGGTTTCCGGCTCTGCCAATCCGTTGGGTTTTATCAACCCCAACGATATTGAATCTTTTACGGTTTTAAAAGATGCTTCTGCTGCGGCAATCTATGGCACCCGTGCAGCCAATGGTGTCATACTTGTTACCACAAAAAAAGGCACAGGAGGAAAATTGAGAATAAATTTTTCTACCAACAATTCGGTATCAACCATAGCACAAAAAGTGGATGTACTCACTGCTGACCAGTTCAGAGCTGTTGTAAATGAAAAAGGCTCACCTGCACAAATAGCAATGCTTGGATCTGCCAATACCGACTGGCAGGATGAAATTTATCAAACTGCATTCTCAACAGACAATAATATAAGCATCAGCGGGGGAATAAAAAAACTGCCTTACAGGGTGTCCTTAGGTTACGCCAATCAGCAGGGTGTGCTGCTTACTGACAAACTGGAACGGATATCGGCAGCACTTGTTGTGAACCCCAGCTTGTTTGAAAATCACTTGAAAATAGATTTCAACCTGAAAGGCACTTTGCAAAAAAACATGTTTGCAGATCAGGGAGCTATTGGCGGTGCAGTAAGTTTCGATCCTACTCAACCTGTAATGGCAACTGAAAAAACAGAGAGATTTGGTGGCTTTTTTGAATGGCTTGACCCATCTACTACTACGGGGCTTGTTAACCTTGCAGGTAGAAATCCTGTAGGGCTTTTAAACCAAAGAGTGGATAAAAGCAACCCTGTGCGTTTTATTGGCAATATTCAGGCAGCCTATAAATTTCACTTTTTGCCAGAATTAAAAGCAAATATTAATCTTGGATATGACTTGTCTGATGGACAAGGTTCTGTATA
>CALAGJ010000107.1 GCA_937892395.1 uncultured Parafilimonas sp. | reverse complement strand
GATGTAGAAAGCAAAGCTGCTGCCACAGATAAAACTTTGGTGGCACATGTGGCCTCATTGCGCAGCAAAGCAGAAAATAAGATAGTACAATTAGAGAAAAAGTTTCTTCGTGCAGAAAAGAAGAAATATGAAGATGCAAATAGACAAGTAAGGCAATTAAAAGCAGGTTTATTTCCAGGAAATAATCTTCAGGAAAGAGTAGAAAGTATTTGGGGATTTTATGCCAGATATGGCGATACTATTATTGATACAATCATAGAATCCTCGCCGGGTTTGGATACTTCATTTTGTATGCTGACAATGCCACACTAACTCTTCAGAGAAAATGCCTGTGCAGATGCTTTTCGTGCCGGTACCCAAGATGCTAAAAGTGATACCAAAAATACGGTAGCCGCCACCAGTAAAAAATCGGAACCCTTCATTTCCACAGGATAATAATCAATGATAAAACTTCCCCCACCTAGTTTAATGAGGTGAAATGTTTGCTGCATCCAGCAGATAAAAAATGCCAACACAATACCTGTAATGCTACCAATACTTGCCAGTAACATGCCTTCATTTAAAAATATTTTTTGAATACGATTCCTCCCGGCACCCATGGCTTGCAATACGGCTATATCTTTTTCTTTTTCTAATACAAGCATGGTCAATGCGCCAATCATATTAAAAGCTGCCACCACTAGTATTAAAGAAAGTATGGCATAAATTACCCATTTTTCGACCTGCATAATGGTAAACAAACTTTGATTTTGTTCAAACCGGGTTTCTACATGATAGTTAGTACCTACAATTTTTTGTATTTGTGTTTTTACAGCATTTACATCAGCATCTGGTAATAATTTTATTTCTGAACTGCTAAAACTATTTGAATCTAAGTCAAGCATATACTGCATAAAACCAAGATTGGTAAATGCATATTTATCATCAAATTCTTGCTGCACGGCAAATATGCCCGAGGGAAAAACTTCATAAGAAAGCATGGCATCCATACTGGTAAATGATGGTGCATTTCTGTTTGGTAAATATAGCAGCAATCCTTCAAAAGGCATATCAGGATTGGCTCCTACAGCATTTGCAATGCCAGCTCCTGTGTAAATTTTTGGATGTTCAGCATCTCCAAGTTCGTAGCTGCCACGCACCGTGTGCAATACCATATTATTGACAGCAATATAATTACTATCCACCCCTTTCAGAAAAAGAATGGTCTGATAATTACCGTTTAGTAAAACAGATTTTTCTTCTACACAGTAGCTTACCTGCCTTACACCTGCTATATTTTTTAGACTGTTCTGTAAAGCGTCATTAAATTCAATATACTTTCCTGTAGATGCACTTATTCTAATATCGGCATAAAAATCACCGTAAAGACCTTTTACCAATCCTTCAAAACCATTAAAAACGCTGAGTACCACTATAAGGGCAGTAGTACCAACCAGCATGGCCAAAACACTAATCCATGCAATGATATTGATGGCATTGGTACTTTTTTTTGACTTAAAATATCGCCAGGCAAATAGCAGGTTCAATGCGTATGATTTTTGTGTAGTCTAATTTTAGCTATGCTATAATTTTCTTTCTATTCATCCAAAAGGAAGAATTTCTTATTCTGCTTCCGGTTTATTAAATCTTATATTATCCCCATGAATTTGTTTGAAGATGGCCTCTATTTTAAAAACATTGTCTAAAGTATCGTCCAGAAAGAATCTAAGTACGGGTATCCTTCTTAACTGATTTTTTAAAGTGTCACCAAGTCGCTTTTTTATTTCCCCACTTCTGTCTTGAATTTTCTTTAAAGTCTGATGGCTATCTGCCACCTGAAAAAGGCTGATATAGATGCGAGCCTCCAATAAATCTGGTGTACATTTTACCTGGCTGATAGAAACCATGCCACCATCCATCATAGATAAATTAAGCTGTTGAAATATGGTATTGAGTTCTTTTTTTATAACAGTTGCCACTTGTTTCTGTCTTTTGCCTTCCTCCATTATACTATCATTTTGTTGGGTACAAATGTACTTACTTTGCCCACTTTTACAAGAGTAAAGCATTGTTAAAACAAATCGAATACTGTTGTAAAATATAAATATCACTATACATGAAGCGTATAAAAGTCATATTTAATTATATAGAAGGTTTTCGATCAAACGTATGGCTGTATATCATTTCTACCATATTGTCTGTTCTATTTGGTTTGTTTTCAGTGGGCATGCTCATGCCATTTTTGGACCTTATTTTTTCTGATGTCTTATCTACACCGTCTGCTACTCCTTCCACTACAGATTTGAAGTCTGTCTTGTATAATTACCTTCAAGGTGTAATTGTAGCTAATGGAAAAATCAATGCCTTAGGCCTCATTTGTTTGTTCATTATCATAACCGTTTTTTTAAAGAATATATTTTTATATTTTTCTAACTATTGTCTTACTCCTATTAGAAATTCTGTATCGAGAAAATACAATAGGGCCTTGTACAACAAGATACTTGAGCTACCAATAGGATATTTTACAGAGCAAAGGAAAGGGGATATTTTAAGTAGAAGTAGTTCAGATGTGGCAGAGTTAGAATCTTCTATCAATGCGGCTTTGGACGGTCTTGTAAAAGAGCCTTTAAATATTATTGGTATCTTGATAGGATTGTTTTTAATAAGCCCTCAGCTTACTTTATTTGTTATTGTTTTTTTACCTGTAAGTGGCTATTTGGTAGGGCGTATAGGACGCAATCTGAAAAAACAAACAAATACTGCGCAGGTTAAATGGGGCCATATTCTAAGTCACTTAGAAGAAACACTGAGTGGATTAAGAATCATTAAAGCATTTACTGCTGAAAAAAGTCAAACAAAAAAATACAATGACCTTACTCAGGAGCTGTATGAAACAAAAAATAAAATATTATTTAGAAAAGATTTAGGCAGCCCGGTATCAGAGTTTTTAGGGGTTTGTATTTTATGCGGAGTGCTGTGGTTTGGTGGGCGATTGGTTTTGCAAGGCAGTGTATTGCAGCCCAGTGAGTTCATCACATATATTGCTATGTTCGCCTTAGTCATCAACCCATTTAAAGCATTAAACACAGCATCATTTAATGTGCAGCGAGGCGCAGCCACTATAGAAAGAATAAAAGAAATTTTGGATGCACCTGTTACGGTTCAAGAAAAAGAAAATGCCGTGGAGATGGCATCTTTTTCAACAGCCATTTCATTTAAACATGTTTGTTTCAAATACAATGATCAGCTCATACTTGATGATATAAATGTAGAGATTCTGAAAGGGAAAACTATTGCCTTGGTAGGAAGCAGCGGTGCAGGCAAAAGCACATTGGCCGATCTGGTACCTCGATTTCATGATACGAGTGAGGGGGCCATAACCATTGATGGAATAGACATTAAAGATTATAGTTTGCTTAGCCTCCGCAAGCAAATAAGCATTGTAACACAAGAACCCATCTTATTTAATGATACCATTGCAAATAATATTGCTTTGGGCAAACCTGGAGCAAGCATGGATGAAATTATAGCTGCTGCAAAAGTGGCCAATGCGTATCAATTCATCATGAAAAAAGAGAAGGATTTTGATGAAATGATTGGAGACAGAGGTAGTAAACTAAGCGGTGGAGAAAGACAGCGGCTTACCATTGCACGTGCAGTGCTAAAAAATCCTCCAATCTTGATATTGGATGAAGCCACATCATCATTAGACACAGAGAGTGAAAGATTGGTGCAGGACGCCATCAATAATATGATGCAAAATAGAACCTCCATTGTTATTGCCCACAGATTAAGTACCATAAGACATGCTGATGAAATTATCGTGCTGCAAAAAGGAAAAATTGCTGAGCGTGGCACACATGATAGCTTGTTGGCTGAAAAAGGAATCTATTATAAATTAGTGGAGATGCAGGAAGTAAAATAGTTTATTTGCTTCGTCGTTCCTCCTCGCAATGATAAGTAGCTTTACAAGTAGTTTTACTCAATACATTAATGATTCTCTGTTATAAGAAGCAATTAAACTTTTTTTTCATTTTTATCGCAATACATGCAAAAAAAACTGATAGTAATTGGAGGTGGAGCTGCAGGTTTTTTCTGTGCAATAAATGCAGCAATATTAGAACCTGAACTTCAGGTTTTGATTATAGAAAAAACAAGTAAAGTTTTACAAAAAGTAAAGATAAGTGGAGGTGGTCGATGCAATGTAACACATGCTTGTGAAGATGTGGAATATTTGCTAAAACACTATCCAAGGGGTAAAAACTTTATAAAAAAATTGTTTTATCAATTCGGCTCCGCGGATACCATACATTGGTTTTCTGAACGAGGGGTTGCATTAAAAACTGAACCAGATGGGCGCATGTTTCCCACTACCGATAATGCACAAACTATTATTGATACGTTCATTGCAGACATGAACCGTCATGGGGTGCAATTGCAATACAATACAGAAGTAAAAAATATAAGGAAAGAGCAGCATCAATTTTACATAGAAACCAATCAGGGTATTTTGACTACAGATTACGTATGTGTAGCATCCGGTGGCTATCCCAAAACATTTCTCTTTGATTGGATAAAAAACACAGGTCATAGTATTGAACCTCCGGTGCCAAGTTTATTTACATTCAATATGCCCGGTCATTCCTTATGCACTTTGATGGGTGTGTCTGTTAACTCTGTGCAGGTACAAATTTCAGGTTCAAATTTTAAACAACAGGGGCCATTATTAATTACACATTGGGGGCTGAGTGGTCCGGCAGTATTAAAACTTTCGGCATGGGCTGCAAGATGGCTTTCAGGAAAAAATTATCAATTTAATATCCTTATAAATTGGGTGCCTGAATATAATATAACCCTTTTGCAGCAACAGTTTCCAATATGGCAACAACATTTTGCGAAGCAAAAAATAAATGGGAAAAATCCCCTAAACCTTCCCAATAGGTTATGGCATTATTTTTTGAATGAAGCATCGATACCATCAGATATAAACTGGGCATCTGTAACCGCTAAACAAAAAAACACACTCATTCAAATGCTTACACAATATAGTTGTAAAATAGCGGGCAAAACAACATATAAAGATGAATTTGTAACCAGTGGCGGAATAAAACTTTCTGAAATTAATGCGGCCACGATGGAAAGTAAATTGGTACCCGGATTATTTTTTGCAGGAGAAATAACAGATGTAGATGGAGTAACTGGTGGCTTTAATTTTCAATATGCTTGGAGCAGTGGTTATGTAGCAGCAAACGCCATTGCTGAAAGCATAAAATCTTAATAACATTTGCTATTTCCACTTGTACCAACAGTTGCTGTCAAAAATAAAACCTGTTGTGAAAATGGTTTCGGCATCCACATCATACCAAGGGTTTAAACTATTGTCATTCTTTACAACATGCACACTTTGTGCCGGCATAAAGCCTTGAGCCAGCAACGCAATTTTTTTTCCTGATGAAGCATCTATTGCAATATCCATTACTTTCATAGCATGGCCGGGGCTTCCGGGTTTTATCAGCATATCTCCAGGTTCTACATCTGCACCTGCAATGCGCTTAGATGCCTGATGCAAAGAATAGCTGCCGCAATATGAAAATACGAACTGTAAAAAGCAAGTAAACTTGATTTGGATACGGTCAATTGTTGATACTTATAAGCTTATTCTGCTGTAAGGAATAGCGCCTACTATTGAGAAAATCTATATATTTAAATTCAATATTTCTGCTGGAAAATGAATCTACTCATACTTGCCCTGCTCAAAAAAATATTCACTGCGAAGCTGCATGATGGCATTTGCACATTGTTGTAGATTTTCATGACCAATACTAAGGTCAAAAACCCTGTATTGCATCTATTGATTGGGAGAAACTGCACCACTATACAGATAGATTTTGCTGCCTGCGGCAAATGGAAAAATTTCAAGCCATTGCATTTTCATTAGATGAATTAATTGGCATAGATTGAATTTCGACAGGTATCTGGTTGCTGTTGCCAGCCAGAAAAATGGAATTAATTAAAATGTATTAAGGATGCATATTATAACAAGAAGCGCCTCTATATTTTTTCCATATTCGATATAAAATAATTGTATAAAGTTTTTAGATTCAAATTATTTTTGAGCGATGAAGCATTCTCTTGTCCTATTCATTCTATTAATCAGAAATACTGTTATGTCTCAAACCCCTTTTGATGCTCCACCTGCATGGGCAAAAGATGTTATTTGGTACCAAATATTTACAGAGCGATTTTTTAATGGTGATGCAAAAAATGATCCTGTAGCATCCAGCATTGAATCTCCGGCCATTGGCATGTATGCACCAAAAGATTGGGCCATAACACCTTGGACGCAAAACTGGTACAAACAAGAACCTTGGGCTATAAATAAGGATAAATCATTTCACTACATGTTGCAGTATCGCCGCTATGGCGGAGATATACAAGGCATCATAAATAAACTGGATTATTTAAAAGATTTGGGTATTAATGCAATTTTTCTAAACCCTATGAATGATGCAGCTTCTCTGCATAAGTATGATGCAAGAAACTATCACCACATTGATATACATTTTGGGCCAGATCCGGCTGGTGATATTGAATTAATGAAGACTGAAAACCCGGCTGACCCCTCCACATGGGTATGGACATCTGCAGATAAATTATTTCTTCAGTTAGTAGATGAAATACATCTGCATGGCATGAAAGTGATTATGGATTATAGTTGGAATCATACAGGCACTTCATTTTGGGCATGGCAGGATATTTTAAAAAATCAATCCGCATCTGAGTATAAAGATTGGTATGATATTATTTCTTTCGATGATGCAAATACACCTACAAATGAATTCAAATACAAAGGGTGGTTAAATGTAGAAAGCCTGCCTGAGTTAAAAAAAACAAATATTACAACTACAAGAATCAATGGTCATCCTTATGAAGGAGATATTAATCCTGGTGCAAAAGCACATATATTTTCAGTAACAAAAAGATGGCTTTCGCCAAATGGAAATACGCAGAAAGGTATTGATGGATTTAGATTAGATGTGGCCGATCAAATTGGTTTAGCATTTTGGAGAGATTTCAGAAAAGAAGTGAGGTCCATCAATCCAAATGCATATTTGGTAGGCGAAATATGGTGGGAAACCTGGCCAGATAAGTTAATGAATCCGGCACCATATACACAAGGCGATATTTTTGATGCAGTGATGTTTTATCAGGCATATAAACCTGCCCGTTATTTTTTTGCAAAAACAAATTATAGCATTTCTGCAAATGAATTGGCGGATAGCTTACAATATGAATGGAACAGACTTAGAGTAGACAATAGATATGCTATGATGAATGTGTCCAGTTCTCATGATGCGCCACGCTTACTCACCTGCTTTGCAAATCCAAACAAGTATAAGTTTAAATCGAACTCATCTGATGATGCAAGCTATATAACAGGTAAACCAAATAAGGAAACTTATCAACGAGTGAGGCTATACTTGGTGCATCTGTTTACCAGTGTTGGGGTACCACAAATATGGAATGGTGAAGAAATGGGTATGTGGGGTGCCGATGATCCTGACTGCCGCAAACCACTTTGGTGGCCGGAGTATCAATTTGAAAAGGAAAACAGCAACAATTTTTTGTCAGCTCCAGAAAAATATGGGGCTACTGGCTTTAATAAAAATCAATACGCTTGGTATAAAAAACTAATACAAATCAGAAAGGAAAACAAGGTGCTGGTGGATGGCAATATTGTATTCATTCCCGCTGGGGAAAATTTACTTGCATATACAAGAAACAATGACAATGAAAGCATATTGGTACTTTGTAATAACAGTAAAGAAAATCAAAATTTTCAGCATATAAATAGCCTTCAATATTATGATCTCCTGAGTGGAAAATCCTATAAAAATAAAATTACTGTAAAACCCCTGTCTGCCCTTATTTTAAAACAAATAAAATAGTGGGCGCATCAATTTTTTTCCATTGATTGATATGATAGTCATGTATGACACAGCATATATTTCATGAGTTAAAAGATAAAAAATCAGAAATGCAACTTAGAAATAGACATGATTTTACGTATAAGAACTGACAGCAGCCACAAGGATTTTATTGATCTCGTAAAACAACTTGATGCCTATCTATCTGAAGTGGATGGCGATGATCATTCATTTTACAGTCAATTTAATAAAATAGATGTGCTCAATCAGGTGGTATTGATCTACGAGGATGAAACTGTGGTAGCATGCGGTGCATTCAAAATATTTGAACCCGGTGTGGCAGAAGTAAAACGTATGTTTACCATACCGACAAAGAGAGGCACTGGTAAAGCTTCATTGGTATTGCAAGGCATAGAAGAATGGGCAGGAGCAATTGGATTTCATACACTACGTTTAGAAACCGGCAAACGCATGGTAGATGCTGTTGCATTTTATGAAAAAAATGGATATAGCATTATCCCAAACTATGGTCAATATATTGGTGTACCAAATAGTGTATGCTTTGAGAAAAAATTGGAGAAGTAAATCAATACTATGATCAATTTTTTAAAATTCAGATACTAATCAACTCAGTTTGCTACCCTGCATGGAATATCCACTTATTTCCTCATCTTAATGTTGCAATCTATGGGCTTGATGCTGTATAATTTTTTCAAGCAAAGTTTACTGCCAATTTTATCTTCATAGCATGAGATATAGGAAAGATATGCTTTATTTCAATGCCTCATTAGGAGCATTCCACATCCAATACCTCGATTACTTTTTGGTAAAAACCAAATGCTTTTTCACGGGTATCTGCAATGCATACACAACCCAATTTTCCATAATGTGATAGTGCACCCAGCATGTGAAACATGACGCCCTCCTGCTTGGTAGCATCATACAATAAATTATGATACATGGCTATATCAATCAAATCATGCGGGGTAAGACTTCTATACGCTTCGCTTTTCAAATTGTCGCTGGCAAAATAGTGACGCTCCTGACCTCCTTTTGTGGTATATAAACCTGTATCCGGATTATAAATACCATCTGTTAGAAACTGCAAAATAAGATAGGGGTGCGTAGTACCACCTTTGCGCAGATTTATTTCAATGGCATAGTTTAACCATTCGCCATTGCGCTGCACACTCAAAAAGTCCACACTATATCTACCAATGCATCCCTTGCTTTGCAATGCCTTTGATATCAATCTTCCCGCATATCCTAATCCTACGGCATAGTCTGGTATGGCGGGAAAGAATGCCCCCTGAAAAACCTGTCCGGTTTCTTCATCCAATACCTGATCATGGGTACTCAATACATCATAAGTAAAATCCGGATTGATGCGGCACTGCACACTGGGCGATGTCTTATAATCACCTTCAATAAACTCTTCTACCACTCCATGCATTTCATACATTTTCTGAAGAAATACGTGTGCTGGCATTTCAGCCAATACAGGTTTTATGCGTTGCTCTAATTGATCGCTTATTGCCTGCTCTAATGTATCATTAACAGATAAATCTTTATAACTAAAAAAGCTATTACCCTCTCCACTAAAGCCATCATTCATTTTTACTACAGCCTTTCTTAAATCAGGATATTTTTGTTTCAGTGCCGCAAGTGCTTTTACTGTTTCCTCCCGATTGCTGATGTCTTCAAATCCATCTGGATAAAGAATATTACATTCTTTAAAAATTTCCCTACTCCCCGTTTTTGTACCCCAATGATTAAGGTCCGGATCACAACCAAAAAGTGGAATACCTAGTTCCACAGCAAGGGTTCGCTCAAGTTGTGTTACATTAAAACACACCAAATGTGACTGACTTTTATCATGTATAGAATTTCTGATGCGCTCTACTAAGCGTGGCCTTTTAAGTACTTTTTCCGTAAGGGCATAAGAAGTGGCATCGAAGCAACTTAAAAGTGTGAGCCTTTTTCTGGCATGATAGCCTGTAATGCCCGGCAATAATGAAAGATAGTAATCAATAATTACTTCATCTATGGGTACACTTGTTACATACACCACACGTGTTTCTGGCATACGCAGTAACATGAGCATACAGAGCAACCTTTCTTCATAGTGTACATGTCCGAATAGATGTTTGAGCATTTCTCTCTCTAAAGTAAGAGAAGGCACAATTACAATAGTTTTTGTAGCATGCGGATCTGGAAAAGCATACTTATACTGATGCGCCAGTTTCAATTGCTGGTCATGAAATGTTTCTTTTTCTATCCTACTGCCCGGCTCAGGAGCCGTAAAGGATTTAATAAATGAACGTTTTATTTCATTGCCTGAAAATGGATTATACATATTTTATTTGCAGTTGAAGTGCGGGTAAATTAATAGATTTTTTTCCGCCAAAGAATTGAATAACTGGAAATTTTTTTTATTTTGTTTCAATATCAATTATTTCTTTTCCGTATTGTCCTAAATAATGAATGAGCAGGGGCTCAAAAACTTTTACTCCATCATCCACATTTGTAAAAATGATTAAACCCTGTTTTGTTTTAGGAATTACAAAAGCAATGGTTTGTACCCCTTTATCTGATCCTCCGTGTGAGAGGGCAATATTGCCATCATTAAAATTGTAAATTTCAAATCCAAGTCCAAAATGTTTACCTTGGGTACTCTCTACCTGTGGTGTCATCATTTCTTTATTTATACTGTCGGATAATACCGTTCCATTCATTACCGCCACTAAAAAATTTCCATAATCTTCAATGGTTGTCAATAAATCATCCGCTGCATTTGGAATTGTGTTTTTAGCCAGCAGATATTCATTGCCTTTGGCATCAAAAGCCTTTGCAAGCCTTGATGTGTCCACTTCTTTAGACCAGATATATCTTGTGTCCATCATTTTTAGTGGTGAAAAAATTAGGACATCTGCCAGTTGTTGTAAAGAATTATGCAACTTATTTTCTAATGCTTTTCTCAAATACTCAAAGCCCTCACCTGAATAGGCATAATCCGTTCCGGGGTCAAAAAGAAATTGAAGCTGTTTGTTAGCATTCATCCAACGCCAATTTGGAAATCCTGTTTGGTGAGATAATATAATTCTTGTTGTAATTTTTTTATGTCTGTGGTCATTGGCAATGTCTGGGTCTGTCCAATAAGTATAAATGGGTTCATCCAAATCCAAATCCCCCATGCTTGCTAATTTGAGCGCAACAAATGCAGTTACGGGTTTGGTCAATGATGCCACATTAAATATGGTGTTATGTGGGGCTTTCATTCCTGAAGTTATTTCCCCAAAGACTTTTACATTTTGTAGTTTCCCTTGTTTAATAACTCCAATGCCAAGTGTAGGCACATTAATTTCTTTTATCCATTTTTCAACCTCTGTATCATTTTCAAAATTGGGCATTTCATTTTTTGATTGACTTTCTGCTTGATGGTCATAACTCAAACTTCTTGATAATTTCCATGCACCATTTTCAAGTAGCCATACATGTGTAAATTTTGCGGTACTTGCATATCGCTCATTATGTCCTTTTATCGTCTCATAAAAACGATGCACACCGATTTGTATGGCACCATACAATGTTTTGCCATTATACATTGGAAATATTTCAGTACTTCCTTTTACAAGCTCTCTTCTTGACTGATAGTTAGCTGGGTCCTTGCATAAACCATTGCGTAAATCGTTTAAAAACTTTTCCCTATTTGCAATACCCCCTTTATCATGAAAAAATTCAAAGTCTTCATGGAGTAATTGTTCAAATTGATGCAAGTCGCAAGTATTAAACCCCACAGTAAAAAGTAGGCTATCATTAGTGAGAATGGATGCATACAATGTGGAGTCAATAGGCGATTGAGCATTAAGAGCATTAAACCTAAGCATTGCGCAGCACAGAAAAAAAAGGGTTGATATTTTTATTGACATTAAATTGATTTCGATTTGGCAATGATAAAGTTTATTTCTTTTATCAAAAAAATCATAAATTGCAAAGCCAATTATTTGTTCGCATCATAAAAAATAAAAATGAAATTATTTTCGTACCAGATTTTATTTTCTGTATTAATTTTTTTCTTTTTAGCTCCTCAATTTGCCACTGCTCAATTGAAGTTAGGCGATAATGCCAGTACAATAAATACAGCTTCAATTCTAGAATTGGAATCAACAAATAAGGGGCTAGTTTTTCCTAGAATGTCTCTTGCTACCATTTCAAGTTCTTCCCCATTGCCTGTTAGTCTTTTGGAAGGAACTGTAGTGTACAATACAAACAGCACTACTACGGGTGGTAGTGGAATTGGTTTGTATATATGGACTGGGTCTGCATGGAAATCATTAACTCAAATTACGGGTAGTGGCACGGCGGATTATGTTACAAGGTGGATATCTGCTACAGCACAAGGCACAGGTCTTATTAGAGATAATAATACAAGTATTGGAATAAATATAGCACCAACTGCTACCGAATTGGTAACAATAGCCGGGGGATCACTGAATGGTCTTAATGTAACTTCTACAAGTACAACATCAGGTTCTTATGCCATACGTGGCAATATTTCGACCAATGAAAATGCTTATTTGGGCTATGTGGGTACAGTAACCATTGCTGGTACAACTGCCACAAATCCGCCTGCATATTTTACAACTGCAAATACAACATCACCCGGTATGTTAGCCACTGCTACAAATGCATCAACAAGCTTTCCTGCTATTGAAGCACTGTCAACTGTAGGTCTTGGTGGATATTTTGCAACGAATAATTCTGGTGCAGATGCCCTTCGGGCAATTAACAATACATCTGGGGGAACAATATTGATTAATGTAGGAAGCGGCATTTATGGATTAACCGGAAATAGATACGGTTACGGTGTATATGGAGAAAATACACAAACAAATGGTAGTGCAATCTTTGCTGAAAATAGTGCCAATAACAATTCCAATGCTGGTAATGGTCTTGAAGCAACAACCGGACAAAATGGTGGATTTGCTGTATTTGCCTACAATGGAAATACTACCGGTACAGCTGTATTTGGAGCAGGCAACAATGTAACAGGTACCTATCTAACAAATGGTTCCGGAGGAGCATTTACAGGAAACGGAACCGGAACATTTTCTTTAGCAAAAACCTCAGCATCAGGAAATGGAATTCTGTCACTTGGCAACAATGCGGGTACAATTACAACATTAAGCGGTGGATCTGGCGGCACACTCATTGGTGCTACAACCGGTGTATTTGGATATGCTACCACGGTAGCTAGTGGTACAGGCATAGTTGGAGTTGGTAATAATGGAAGTACAGTTGGAACACTTACAGGTGGGTCAGGGGGTGCTTTTACCGGGGTTACTACAGGTGCTTATGGCCTTGCAACTACAACATCAAATGGCACAGGTGTAATTGGAGTTGGAAACAATAGTGGTATAAGTACAATTACAGTGGGCAGCGGCGGAGCTTTTGGTGGTGAATCAGTTGGTATATATGGAAGAGGGGTAAATGCTACTTCGGGCAATGGAGTGGTAGCTGTTGGTAATGGGGGCAGTATTGGCACCTTGCTTACAGGTGGATCGGGGGGAACATTTTTTAGTTCAAATACGGGAATATATGCAGTAGCCACAACTGCTGCCTCCGGCACTGGCGTAATTGGTGTTGGAAATAATGGAACAGCCGCTACACTTGCCGGAGGTTCTGGGGGTGCATTTAGTGGCACAGATGCAGCAGTTTATGCAAATGCATCTGGTACAACAGGTACAGGAATAGTTGCTGTTGGCAATGGAGCTACAATACAAACAGATCCTGCTGGCAGTGGCGGCGCATTTACAGGTACTACAGATGGTATTTATGCACATGCCACATCTGTAGCGCAAGGTGTAGCTGCCATAAAAACATTTAATGCAGCCACAGCAGGCGATGTCTATATAAATTATTTAAGCGATGGAACACTTGGCACAGCAGGAACAGCCTATAAGATTATTGGTACAGGAACAGTTTCTACTGTCGTAAATAATGAAAAAAATCAGAAGGTAGCATTACATGCACCGGAAGCACCTGAAATTTTGTTCGAAGATTATGGAAAAGGAAATTTAGTCAATGGTTTTGCACATATTAGTATAGACCAAACATTTAGTAAAAACATTACAGTAAATGAAAAACATCCTTTAAAAGTTTTCATACAATTATATGGAGATTGTAATGGCGTTTTTGTATCCAATGCTACGGCAAATGGATTTGATGTAAAAGAATTGCAAAAAGGCAACTCAAGCGTAAGTTTTATGTGGCATATTGTAGCCAACAGAGCTGATGAACATTTGGGAAACGGCCTAGTTTCTTATAATGCTGATGCAAGGTTTGAAACCGTGCATTTAGATCAAATGCATGCTGAGAAAAAAAATCCCGGAATTATTGCTGCAATGAAACCCGTAATACTTTCTGTAAAATCTATTAATCAAACACCCACAACATTATCTGTTATGGAACAACTGAGTAAAATGGATACTTCAATACTCATCAAAGCAAAAGCACCAGATAAAAAGGTGAAAGGAAATAGAAAAAATGATGTTGTGGAAAAGGCAGCTGATTCAAAAGTAGGCAATCAATAAAAAAAAATTCAAATGATTAGCCGGTACACTATCATTTCTTTTGCCAGCATATTATTATTGTGCATCAAAGCAAATACTCAGGCCATAAATTATGGTAATTTTTATATGCCTTCAGGTTCAATTGCATACCTCAATGGCAGTTTCACCAATAATCCAAGCGTGGGACAAAAATTTGAAAATAATGGAGAATTGAGCATTACAGGAAATTTTTCAAATAGTGAAGTTGCTATGAGTGCAGGTTCTGGTACCATGAGGTTTATAGGGTCATCGTTACAGCAAATACTTGGCACTGAGACTCCCGTTTTTTTTGATCTTGAATTATCAAATAGTAGTAATCTACAACAAGCTGTTGATGTGGAAGTGTTAGGAAATTTTGATCTAACAAATGGTGCATGGCAAATGAGCAATCAAACACTCAATTTGATAGGCAGTATTGACAATATTTCAAATACTGGAACCATTAGCGGATCAGCCAGTTCTAACTTAGTTATTGGGGGTGTATCAGGTGGAAATATAGGAAACTTGTTTTTTACATCTGGGGCAAGGCAACTAAACAATCTTAATATGAACAGGAGCGGGGTCAATCCCTCTGTTACAATTGGTACAGATCTTAATGTATCTGGCAATTTTAATTTTACCTCTGGCAATTTTACCATTGGTGCCAATACACTTACACTTTCAGGAAGTCTTACGGGTGCTGGCGGAACTTTTACAGGTTCTACCAGTTCAAACTTAATCATTGCTGGAAATAGTAGCAGTCTTGGCACAATCAGTTTTACATCAGGATCACGTACGCTCAATAATTTAAGCCTTCAAAGAACGGGAGTGGGTGCAAATGCCGCAGCAGTTTTAGGCACACCATTATCAGTAAATGGAATTGATTTACAAAATGGGATTTTGGCTACTGGAAATAACCTCTTTACTTGGACTAGAACAGGTAGTCTTACACCTATTGCCCAAACCAGCTATACTTCAAATAGCACCAACTATAAGAATAGTTATATCTGCCTTTGTACAGGTATTGGCAGTGCGTTGAGCTTTACGAGTCCATTTGATGCAGCCGATAATATTGGCTTTAGGGTTAATAATGTTACTACAAATGTTTGGCTCCCAATTGGTGTGGATTTTGATGCCCCAAACCGTGTACGCATCAATAATACTGGTGCGGCAGATGATTTAACTTTTTTGCTGGCTAAAGGTGATATTGGCGGCACGGATAAGCCAGTAGTGCGTCGTATATGGTATGCCTATGAAGCAGTACCTGGGGGTACAACCGCTGACATGAACCTATATTTTACAAAGCGAGATCCTGCACAGTTTGGAATTACACAGGACGAAATTGAAACAGGGTTTGATTATGCTGATATTACTTTAACGCAAAAGAATTATGGGGATCCAAATTATATTGATGTAGCTCAAAATGGCGACATTTTAAATGGTATTGGAAATACTATTGGTTCTGAGATATATGGACAATACTTCATTGGTGTAAGCCCTGATGTGAATACAAATACTGATGGGATAAACCAATTCTCCAGATTTTCTGTGATGAACATTGGTAGTTTTATTCTTCCTGTGCGCTGGTTATCATTTACTGCAAATGCAAAAGATCAAAACGCTGTGCTTTCTTGGATTGTAGCTGAAGAAAAAAATGTTGCCTCATATACTATTGAAAAATCTACTGACGGAGTTGTTTATTTTCCCTTGGGAAATGTAAGTGTTAGTCAAAATAATATTAACTACAATCAATACAGCTTTACTGATTATGCACCTCAGAAATCTAAAAACTACTATCGTATAAAATTAAATGATCTAAATGGATCTTCTACATACAGCAAAGTACAAACCTTGGATTTTGGTCAACAAAATAAAGTAGTAATAACTCCAAATCCTATCATCAATAATTATTGTAATTTATCTCTAACAGATTTATCCGTTGGAGTTTATGCTTTAGAATTATTCAACACTAACGGTATATCCGTTTTAAAACAAAATATCAATCATTCACTTTCTGGGGAATCTTTTAAAATAGGATTGCCATCATTTCTTAATAGCGGATGGTATATATTTATATTGGCTAATAAAAATGTGCAGTATAAAATTCCTGTTTATATACAGGAATAATTCTAAAATTATTTACCATAGCAATCAGACATAAAAATTGAATATTTAGTCATTTGTTTATCATTTAAGTTAAAGTTATTTGTATTGATTGTACATTGCCACTTTCCCAAGACTCAAATAATTCTCTTATTTATTTTTTATTAATTATTTAAAAATTGAATTCATGAAAAGATTGCTACTCGCTGCCACATTATTAGGCAGTATTGCTTCAAATGCACAAGATGCTAAATTAGAAAAAAGAAAACGTTGCTCCAGCGGTGAGCTGTACATGCAGATGCTGAAAGATGATCCGGCATTTGCTCAAAACCAGGCCGCTATTGAAAAATATACCCAACAGTATGTATTAGATCAACAACAATCAAAGGTTCCATCACCCATTTATACCATTCCTGTAGTAGTGCATGTGGTGTATAAAACCACTGCTCAAAACATAAGTGATGCACAAATCAACAGCCAAATAGCTGTGTTAAATAAAGACTATCAGAAATTAAATTCAGATGTTACAAAAGTGCCATCTGTATGGACTTCACTTGTGGCTGATGTGCAGGTTAATTTTTGTCTTGCTACAAAAAATCCTACCGGTGGTAGCACCACGGGTATAGTAAGAAAGAGTACAACTAAAACTTCGTTCTCTTCAAATAATGATGTAAAGTTTAATAGCCGCGGAGGTGATGATGCATGGGACAGTAAAAAGTATCTAAACTTGTGGGTTTGTAACTTGGGAAATGGATTGCTCGGCTATGCACAATTTCCAGGCGGCAATGTAAATACTGATGGAGTGGTTTGTGATTATGCTGCTTTTGGTACAAGTGGCGCAGCTGCTTATCCATTTAATTTAGGCCGCACAGCTACCCATGAGATTGGTCATTGGCTGAATCTAAAACATATTTGGGGTGATGATGGTAGCGGTTGTAATGGAAGCGATCAAGTTGGTGATACACCAAATCAAGCTGATGAGAATTATGGATGTAAGACATTTCCCATTATTTCTTGCAATAATGGCCCCAATGGCGATATGTTTATGAACTATATGGACTACTCAGATGACCGTTGTATGTATATGTTTACAACCGGACAGAAAACTCGTATGCATGCTGTACTCAATGGTAGTAGAAACTCTGTAACCACTTCGGGTAAATGTGGGCCTACTCCTCCGTCTTTTATAAAAAATAATAATACCGTTCTTAGTATTGTGCCAAACCCAATAGTGTCTGGTAATGCTACAATAAGATTCGAATTAGCAACTGCTGCCAATGTTCAAATGATCATTACAGATATGTATGGAAATACAAAGCAAACATTGCAAAATGTGTATATGCAGTCTGGTAAGCATCAGTTGATCCCCGGCGAGCTTGCCAGTCTTCGAAATGGTATTTATCAATTGAAAATGATGGCTGATGGTATTCAGGTAGCTTCTGTTCAATTTATTGTACAGAAATAAAATATTGATTTTTATGGAAAGGGCTGCACTTGTTGCGGCTCTTTTTGCTTTTATAGGCCCTCTAAATTTGTTCCAACCAAATTTTTGAATTGCTCACTTGAGTACGCCTTTTTAATCATCACAATGTAAAATATTTCCGGTTAAGACAATTTTCTTTGAATATTTTATTACATATGAATACCTTGCACACACCATAATACCAAAGTTAAAATAGTAGCATCGTATTCAATGAAGCATAGTATAGAACCATCCGGGTGGGTAGATCAGTATAGTGATTATTTATTCTCCATTGCAATGTATAAAGTAAATGACCATGATCTGGCAAAAGATTTAGTACAAGATACTTTTCTGGCAGCTTTTAAAGCCAGAGAAAAATTTAGGGGAGATGCCAGTGAAAAAACATGGCTCACCACCATTTTGAAAAATAAGATTACCGATTATTATCGCTCTTCAAAAAATGTTGAATCCATTAATCATTACTTAGAATCTACAGATTCTGCATTTATTAATTGCTATTATGATACAAATGATCCTGGCACCTATGGCCACAACAATAAGCAAGCATGGGTTTCATATCATGCTTCAGATGCAACCTTAACACGAAATGAAATAAATAAAGTTATTCAATATTGTCTTGAAAAACTACCAGTTAAATTGAAAGGGGTATTCTGGTCAAAATACCTTGAAGAAAAAAATACGCCTGACATTTGTAAAGAATTTAACATTTCTCCGTCCAATTATTGGGTAATCCTCCATAGGTCAAAAGTATTACTACAAAATTGCATTAAGAAAGCCGGAGGTTGATAAATAAAATTGTATGGGGTTATTAAAAGCCATTAAATATAACTGTCTGAAAGCACAACAAAAGGGCATTCAGCAGCAATATGAATCTATTGGATTTGCAGATTGGATCAAATTGAAATACCATTTATCCTATTGTAAAGTCTGTAGAGCATTTCTCAAAGACTCTATTGAAATAGATAGTGTCATGATGAATAAAGCAGAGGAGCTACATAAAAACCCATTGCATAAGCTCAGTGAAGCAGAGAAAGAACAAATGAAAAAAGCAATTGATGATACCAACAACCTATAAATAACCAATAGCATTATTTTTTTTAATGATTTTGTAAGTATCTTAAAATTTCTCGTCTGATTAAAAAATCAGGATTTTAAAATCAAAACGTTCTAAATTCGGATTACTATTTCTTAAAATTTGAAATCATTTTTAAAATTGTTGTAGAGCAGTTTTAAGAAATAAAATTTTAATACAAAGTATTTTCCGAAGTAAAATGTGCAAATAAGCACAGCATCATTTTCAATCAATTTATTAAGCACATGTATCAGGTATTTGCCGGGGGTATATTTTATTGACCATACTTCAAAAAGTATTTCTATAGAATACTGCCTAAGGAATATATTCTTTAAACATTAAAAATTTTCATTTTGCGCTACGATATTATTATCATAGGTACAGGCATTGGTGCGTCCACAGTAGCACTTGAACTGGCTTCAACTGGGAAGAAAATACTCATATTAGAAAGGGGTAGATTTATACCAAAAGAAAAGGAAAATTGGGACCCTGTAGAAGTGGTAGAAAAAGGTAGATACCGCACTAAAGAACAATGGATAGACAAGTCTGGAAACCTGTTTACACCATTTACTTATTATGCCGTTGGCGGAAACAGCAAAGCCTATGGCGCTGCTGCTTTTAGGCTGCGTGAAAAAGATTTTACTGCATACAATACACCTGGTGGCTTGTCGCCGGCTTGGCCTTTAAGTTATACCGATTTTAAACCATACTACGACAAAGCAGAAACATACATGCATGTGCATGGCAAAAGAAATCTCGATCCCACAGAGCCTGCTACAGATGTTGAATATCCGTATCCACCATTTGCTCCTGAAGAATTTACAAAAGAGCTTATGGAAAACATTCGCCACACAGCTATAAAGGCATATCCTATACCAATGGCATTACAGCTTCCACAGGATAGTGGAGATAAAGACGCACCGCTGGTTTTGGGAAATTTTGACGGCTTTCCTGACCCCACAGAGTCAAAAAGTGATGCACATGTAATTGCCATAAGACCAGCATTGAAAAATGAAAATGTATCATTACTCACAGGTGCTTTTGTAAAAAAAATAATCAGTGATACCACTGGTAAAAAAGTAACATCCGTCATCGTAGAAATTGATGGGGAAGAGCAAACATTTCATGCTGACTTATTCATACTTGGTGCAGGAGCTATTAATTCTGCGGCATTATTACTGAAGTCAGCATCCAACACACATGCTGATGGATTAGGAAATAGTAGTGGCTTAGTAGGACGCAATTATATGTCGCATATTAATGGATGTATGATTGCCTACACGCCACAGAAATTTAATGATGCTGCATTTCAAAAATATTTTTGTATTGGAGACTTCTATTGGGGAGATCGGGATTATCAACATCCGATGGGTGAGATTCAACTCATGGGTAAGAACGACCCTGCCACTTATTTATGGAATCCTCCTGCACCATTCAAAGACAAATCTGCTGCATACATTGCCAATCATACCATTGATTTTTGGTTGACCAGTGAAGACGTGCCACAGTTTGAAAACAAAGTAAGCCTTTCTCCGCAGGGGCAAATTCAACTCACTTATTTCAGAGAGAAAAATAATGTAACCTCTTTTGAACAACTTAAGCTGCGCTTAAAAAAAATCATGCAGGATGTAGGAAAAATGGATCCTGCACTACAGGAAATTATATGGGGTGGTTATGATTTGGGAATAGATGGAGTAAGCCACCAATGTGGTACATTAAAATTTGGAACAGATAGCAGTTTTTCTGTTCTCGATATTCATTGTAAAATGCACGACTTGGAAAATTTATTTGTGGTAGATGCTTCATTTTTTCCCAGTTGTGGCGCATACAATCCTTCCTTAACCATTGCAGCAAATGCCTTTCGTATTTCAGATTATATCAAACAAATTATTTAATTATTAAAAATCAAAAAATGAATAAGCGATTCTTTTCCATTTCTGTGGCCATCATTATGGCAGTTTCAGTAACAAACTCGTATGCACAAAATCCTATCAAAACCGCAGAAGGAAATAACCTTAATGTAGATGCAAACGGAGTAATGGCACAGGGCTACGATGTAGTAGAAATGCATCTTCATCCTGATCAAACCATCAAGGGTGATGCGCAATTTCAATCTAGCTATGCGGGTGCCAAATATTATTTTTCAACCGAAGCAAATAAGCAATTATTTGATACAGATCCTGCAAAATATGCTCCTGCATTTGGTGGCTATTGTGCCATAGCGGCAGCACAACACAACCTACGTCCTGTACAGGTTTGGACACATACCATTGCTAATGGTCAATTGGTATTTAACCATAATGCAAGGGCATTAGGACTTTGGCAAAAAAATGTAAGAAAGAATTTTAAAAGTGCCACCAAAAACTGGCCAACACTCAATAATAATGCCCCTAGTTATAATATTTTAAAACCGGGTGAAACACAAGAAACATTAGCAGCTTCTTCTTATGAGTCTGAAAAGAAATAGCATGAGAAAAAGCAGTCTTTTAGTTTTATCGGTGTGTAGCATTTTGATACTCTTTGTATTGGTATCATTTGTAAAAAAGAAAGTGGAAAAAGTACAAGTAATGACCACTGTGCAAGAGCCACAAACAGGGAAAGCATGCGATAATGGATTTGCAGTAGTAGAGTTGTTTACTTCTGAAGGTTGTTCCAGCTGTCCGCCAGCGGAGTCATTGATGAAGGGTTTGTCAGATACTTACAAAGGTCGTTCAGTTTACTTTGTAGAATACCATGTTGATTACTGGAATAAATTAGGGTGGAAAGACCAATTCAGCAAAGCTGATTTTACTGCACATCAATATTTTTATGGTTCCTTGTTTCATCTCAACAGCGTATATACACCACAGGCAGTTATCAATGGCAGCTTTGAATGTGTAGGCTCTAATGAAAGTAAAATAACTGCTGCAATCAATGATCAACTCTCAAGTTTATCTGCTGAAAAACAAGTGTTACATATTACTGCAAATGCACACCAGATCATGGCATCTATTGAAAAGGAAAGTTTACAAAAAGATGAAGTAGCAGTTATGGTTGTAGTAGGTGATCAAGCAACTGTTTCCATCAGCAGAGGTGAAAACAGTGGATTGAAATTAGTGCATCATAACATAGCATTGGAAAGAATTGAAACTGCACAATCAGGTAGCTTTTCAACAGAATACAACATAGACAATTTCACGGGCAATATTGCTGTACTGAGTTTTGTACAAAATAAACAAACCGGAAAAGTAAGATCAGCGAATATCGTTCCCATATCAAAAAAATAATTCACAAAAAATAAAATAGAATGAAAAAAATAACACTTAGCATTTGTAGCATCATCGTTTTATGCATCAGCACTCATGCGCAACTGTCTCAAAAACCTGTGCTTACATTAAAAGCCGCAGAGCGCATTATGGATTCTGCTATGGCTTATGCAAAAAAAGTAAATGCACCGGGCGGGGCCATTGCCATAGTTGATGATGGCGGTCATATTTTATTAATGGCAAGAAGTGAAAATACATTTGCCAATGCAGCAGAAGTATCCATTGCAAAAGCAACATCAGCGGCTCTTTTCAAAAAAGATACAAAAGCATTTGAAGATAATATCAATACAAAAAGGCCTGCATTAATCACTGTTGGTTATAATATGTTAGAAGGTGGTGTGCCCATTATCTACAATGGTTTTGTAATTGGTGCTATAGGTGTAAGTGGCACTGCCAGCGCAGATCAGGATGTAGAAGTAGCCAACGCCGGAGCAAAAATTAATTTGAATAATTAGACCATTTACACAATCGATTTTTTAAGCTATGCAAAGAATTATCACTATACTTTTTTCCTGCATCATTTGTTGCAGTCTCTATGCACAGGAAACAAGGGAACTGGCCATTTACAGGCCTTATGCTATTATAGATTTGCGTCAGCAAAATGCTGCTGCTGCTACAAATACAAGTTGGCAATATGCGGTAGCCACTACAAAAGCAGTTTCGTTTAAATCACCCGGTCCTTCACCTACCGATGCACATTTAATTTACCCTACGGGCAATGATGTACAGACCTTAAACTTATACCCCACCATTCTGGAATTAGATAAGGTACAATGGGCAGATGCCGGTGATTTGGAAACCAGAAGAGGCAATGGAAAACTTTCATTTGTATGGTATAAATGCACGGTGCGTATTCCGGAAATGATCAATGGAAAAAGCACAACAGGCCATGTAGTTTATTTTGAAATTACTGCTGATGATTATTCAGAAATATATATCAATGGTAAATCTAAAAAGCAGTTTGGACAAACAGGTTCTGGTGTTATCAGCGGCTACAATGCAAGAAACCGAATTGTATTAACAGAGAATGCCACACCAGGAGAGCAATTTAATATTGCAGTATTGGTAACAAATGGCTTGATAGGTGATGAACCTGATAATTATGTATGGATTAGAAATGCCACACTTGATTTTTATACCCAAGAAGAGATAAAAAATCAATATTCAAGTGCAGGCAAGATTTGGGCAAATGATGACTCATTCAATACAATCATTTCCCCAGGTACTAAGGTAGAAAAACTGGCAGATGGGTTTTCTTTCACAGAAGGCCCGGTATGGCATCCGGACGGTTTCTTACTGTTTAGCGATCCAAATATGAATATGATTTATCGCTATAATCCGGTTAATCATAATATCACTATTTATCAAAGCCATAGTGGATATACTGGTACAGATATTGGCGATATAGGACAGCCCGGTAGCAATGGATTGGCTATAGATCAAACAGGTAGATTAATCTTATGTCAGCATGGCAACCGCAGGGTTATTCGTCAGGAAATAAAAGGCCCGGTTACTGTTTTATCAGATAACTATAATGGCAAAAAATTAAACAGCCCCAATGATGTGGTACTTAAAAATGATGGAACTGTTTATTTCACAGATCCGCCTTATGGATTGGGAAAATTCTATGATGATCCAAAAAAAGAATTGCCGCATCAGGGTGTATATATGGTGAAGGATGGTAAAACTATTTTATTATCAACAGATTTAGGTGGCCCAAATGGTATTGCCTTCTCACCCGATGAAAAATATTTGTATGTGAGCAATTGGGATATCCGAAACATTCACCACACAAAAGATTTATGGCGTTATGAGCTTACAGAAACAGGCGAACTTAAAAATGGTAAAGTATTCTATAGTTTCAATTATACAATAGGCGATGAAGCACTCGATGGATTAAAAGTGGACAAAGCAGGAAACATATTCAGCTCTGCCCCGGGGGGCGTTTATGTAATATCCCCGGAGGGAAAATTACTTGGATTAATAGAGTGCGATCAAAGACCTGCAAATATGGCCTGGGGTGATGGTGATGGCAAAACCTTATACCTCACAGCGCATACGGGGCTGTATAAAATTCGCACCAATATTGGAGGGGTAATAGCTGCAAAAGCAAATCAATAAAATAATAAACTGTTGTCAGAAATAATGAAAAAAATATGCTTAGTACTGCTTGCTTTTAGCGCAATACATGCACAGGTAAATGCCCAACATATTACAGAAGTAAATAAAATATGTATCACGGTTTCAAGCCTACAAGATGCATTACAATTTTATACCAAAGTACTGCCTTTTGAATTAGAGGGTACAGAGGAATTTTTTGGTGCTGAATATGAAAGCCTGCTTGGAAAATTTGGTATCCGATATAAAGTAGCACACCTTAGTTTGGGCAATGAAAAAGTGGACCTCATTGATTATCTCACCCCCGGTGGCCGCTCCTATCCTGAAACACAAAAAAGCAATGATCTCAGTTTTCAACACATTGCCATTGTAGTGAGTGATATGGATAAAGCATTTGCGTTGCTATCGCAAAATAATGTGGAATATGTATCTACTGCTCCTCAAACCATACCCGCATCAAATGCAGCTGCGGCGGGCATTAGAGCATTTTATTTCCATGACAATGATCGTCATACACTCGAGTTGATTTATTTCCCGAAGGGTAAAGGAAATCCAAAATGGCAACAAACAAGTGGCCAGTTGTTTTTAGGTATTGATCATACAGCTATTGGTATTAGTGATACTGATACAGCTGCTATATTTTGGAATAGTTTACTCGATTTAAAAAAGAGAGGAGAAAGTCATAATATGGGTACCGAACAGGCCCACTTAAATAATGTTGCCGGAGCAGAATTGCATATAACAGGCAATGCTGCTGACAAAGGGCCAGGAGTAGAGTTTTTACAATATTTGATACCCGGGGTGGGCATGGCCACACCATTGGATACGCAGTGTGATGACCTTTGGAATTGGATAACCGTTATGTATTGTGATAATGTAGTGCAACTACATCACACCCTTGCACAAAATATAAATTATGCTACCGGTACATTGGTAAGTATTCATGAAAAAAATCAATTCGTAACAAGAGATTATGATGGCCATGCCATTTGGATCATACAACAATAACTTTATAACAATGGAAGAAACTATAACTACAGCTTCGCCAGATAAAATATGTCCGATATGTGGCGTGGTACACAAAAAATTGGTACATCATTTTGTGCCATCTTTAGAAAGTGATGTAATTGCATCAGTTCAAAAAGACTTTCCTAATTGGCAAACAACAGAAGGTATTTGCAGCCGTTGCTACGATGAGTTCGAAGGCATTACACATTATCAATATCAATGTCATGAAAAACCTTTAGATGATTTTAAATTGAAGTTTTTAGATTTTTATATCCTTCCCATTGGCACAAGGCTAAATGCTGATACAGATTTTACTGGGAAAGATGTAACCATCTGTTTTATAGATAGTGGTTTTTATATGCATCCTGATATTAAAGACAGGATAAAAAAAGTAGTAGATATTACCGATGATACGCATGATGAATCTTATTTTAAAACCCCACATGATAATGCCTGGCATGGCACCATGACATCTACAGTGTGTGCCGGCAATGGTAGCTTGAGTAATGGGCTTTATAAAGGGTTGGCTTCCGAAGCAAACTTAGTATTATTAAAAGTGCAGAATGAAGATGGAAAGATTAAAGATGAGGCTATTGTAAAAGCATTGCAATGGGTACATGCAAACCATAAGAAATATGATATTCGTATCGTAAATATTTCATTGAGTGGGGATATTTCAAAAACAATTAAAGAGAGTGAAATCAATCAATTGGCAGATGCATTATTTTCAGAAAATGTATTAGTAGTAAGTGCCGTTGGCAATAGTACTGATGCATCTGTATTACCACCGGCCAGCAGTCCGCATGTAGTGGCAGTAGGTGGTTTGGACGATCAAAATAAATTAGATGGAGACATTATTCTATATCACAGCACTTATGGTGTTACCGTAGATGGCTATGCCAAGCCTGAATTAATCACAAACTCCATTTGGCTACCCGCACCCATATTGCCGGGTAGCGGCACACAGGAAAAAGCTGCCGTTTTATTTAAAGCGGTAGAGCATGAAGATTATATGCCTGCCATCATTGAAAACAATAAACAATTGTTGGCACATGAGTTTGATTTGTATGCTGGAAAAGAAAAAATATGGAAGGAAGTAAAGCATGTAATCTGGAAAGAAAAATTTATAACCCCACACTATATGCATGTGGATGGAACTTCCTTTGCAGCGCCATTGGTATGTAGTGTAGCTGCACAAATGTTAGAAGCAAACCCGGCACTTTCTGCGCAAGAAATGCGCAACATATTGTTATCTACAAGTAAGATGTTGTTGAACTATGATATAAGCCGTCAGGGTTTTGGGCGCATGCAGCCCAAGCAGGCTGTGTTTGCGGCTTTAGCACCACAGGAAGAAGTTGTTTTAAAAGAAAACCCGCAAATAGATTATGAAAAAAAGCGAATGACTTTTACCATTTATGCACCAAATGCAAAGAAGAGTCTTAGCCTTTCGGGTTCATTTTGTAATTGGAAAATTGACACCATGCCAATGCGCCCTGCAAAGAATGGGTATTGGTACATTCACATGCCCATCTTAAAGCCGGGAGAATATGAGTACAAGTTTATAATGGATGGTACTTTTTGGCAGGAAGATGTGGACAATCCATGGAGGAGAAATGATGAGCATTGTGGATGGAATTCAGTTTTTCAAATAAATTAATCAAAAGTTTAAAAATATAATATGCATAAAAATCAAATACGCTTAGATGGGCAAACGGCCATTATAACCGGAGCCAGTAGTGGCATTGGTAAAGCTTGCGCTCTTGAGCTTGCAGCAGCAGGTGCTAATGTACTCATCAACTATATTGGCAACTCCGTGGCCGCAGATGAAATTGTACAGGAAATAATTGGCTTTGGTGGCAATGCCATTGACTTTAAATGTGATGTAAGTAAGCCGGACCAAGTAGATGCTATGGTACAGGCTGCTGTAGATAAATTTGGCACAGTAGATATTTTAATCAATAATGCCGGTTTACAAAAAGATGCTCCATTTTTAGAGATGAGTTTATCAGACTGGCAGTTTGTGCTTGACGTAAACCTTACCGGACAGTTTCTTTGTGCACAATCAGTTACAAAGGAATTTTTTCGCCGAGGCATTAGGGCAGATATGTCTGCATCTTTGGGAAAAATAATTTGTATGAGCAGTGTGCATCAGCTTATTCCCTGGGCAGGCCATATTAATTATGCTGCTTCAAAAGGGGGAGTAGCTATGTTTATGCAATCCCTAGCACAGGAGCTTGGGCCACATAAAATAAGGGTAAACAGCATAGCACCCGGTGCTATTAAAACACCCATCAATACTATGGCATGGCATACACCTGAAGCAGAGCAAAACTTGCTAAGGTTGATACCTTATAAGCGTGTGGGTGTGACCAGTGATATTGGGAATGTAACGGTGTTTTTATGCAGTGATTTAAGCGATTATATGCATGGCACCACAGTGTATGTAGATGGTGGTATGACCTTGTATCCGGGCTTTGAGGATAATGGGTAATGCTTCTTTCCAATGAAGCAGCATGCATGCAATGGTAGCAGTTTGAAATCTAACAAGCTGATGCCATTTGCACATTTGATGAAGTGATTGCGATGCAAGAATGCTGATATGGAAAACTACTATTGGTATTCAAATAGATTATTTTTTAACTAGGTATTCGTAACAATATTATTACAACATTTTTAAAAAAAGGAAGAACATGGGCGCTGAAAAAAATCGCTTAATGGAGCATTATAGTAATAAAAAAAATTGGATGAAATGGGGTCCATATTTGTCTGAAAGACAGTGGGGCACTGTAAGAGAGGATTATAGTGAACATGGCTCTGCATGGGATTTTAGATCGGAAGAGCGTCGTGTAGGGAAAGAGTGTCTTCGCCTGTGTAGA